>CAMDGL010000070.1 GCA_945897845.1 Chitinophaga pinensis
GGGCGCCAATCGGCTGGCATGGCAACACTGAAAGCATCAGCCGCCTGAAGCGCGATAATTACACGTTTTAGTTCATCAAAATTACGACCCAATGAAAGTGGGTAGTAAATCATGGCGCGGATAATTCCCTTCGGATCGATAAAGAACACAGCACGAACGGCTTTGGTGTTGCTTTCGCCTGGTTGAATCATGCCGTATTTTTTGGCAACTTCCATGGTAATGTCCTCAATCAAAGGAAAATTTACTTCCACATTCTTCATTCCTTTGTATTCAATTTTTTCTTTGATCGTACGCAACCAGGCTATGTGGCTGTAAAGCCCGTCAACTGATAGCCCAACCAGATCGCAGTTAAACGCTTTAAATTCGCTTTCCATCGAAGCAAAAGTCATGAACTCGGAGGTACATACCGGTGTAAAATCTGCCGGATGACTGAACAGGATAACCCATTTTCCTGAATAATCAGATGGGAAATTGATTGGTCCCTGCGTGGTTACTGCTTTAAAATCCGGAGCAGCTTCGCCAATTCTTGGTAATGTCATCATTACTTGATTTGTTGTTTCCATAAATTTAAAATTTAAAATATTGGTTTACATTCTCATTTTCTTAAATTCTTCTTTCATTCTTCTGATATCGGTAAGCCAATCTTCGATATCATTTTCATGTTCAAGTTCTTCGTTCAGGATTGTTGTAGCCATCGCGTGTGTGGTATGGTCGGCTCCTCCGGTAAAGTCAGCTATTTCTTTATAGCGCTGAATCGCACATCGCTCTCCTTTCAGGTTTTGTTCGAGAATAGCTTCAATGTAAGGGTCGGTTGGCGCATCGTAAGAGCAACGGCTAAGTTTTGGCCATTCTTCAGGATTGAGAACCGGAGTTCCGCCCAGTTGAATGATTCGACCGACAACCAATACCGCATGTCCCAATTCCTGATTGGCATGAAGCAATAATTCCGGCTCGACTTCGCTACGCATCGGGCCTTCCATTAGCCTGGCTCCAATCCAGTACTGGTAATAGGCCAGCCATTCTTCGGCTAATGCGGCATTTAGCATGTCAAGTAATTTTGGCACATCTAATTCTAAAATGTTTACAGCTTGTTTCCCCATAATTTACAGTTTTATTTATTGATATTCTTTGAGTTATGCATTCTTCTTGTTTTTAAATGCTAATGATGGTATTTGTTAATTTTTTCATTCGCAGCAAACAAATATATAAAAAACAATTGTTATAGCCAAATGTTCATTATATTTGTAACGAACATTTGCTCATAACATGGTACGACCGAAACGAATACGAAAGATGACTAATCCCCCACATTTCAAGGGATTCAAACCTATTGGCCTACCGGAAGAAAATAATCCGGTAGTCTTAAATTACGAAGAATACGAAGCCATCAGGCTAAGCGACTTTGAATTATACAGTCATTTGGAAGCTTCACAGATCATGGAGGTTTCGCGCCCCACTTATTCACGTATCTATGAAAGCGCCAGGAGAAAAGTTGCTGAAGCGTTCGTATTGGGCAAAGCCATACTTTTTGAGGGAGGTAAAGTTTTTTTCGATACCGAATGGTTCTCTTGTAACAGTTGTGGCTGTTGTTTTAATCATCCGGAGAAAGAACAAAGAATTAACAATTGTACGCTTTGTGGTTCAACTGACATTGAACAATACACTGAAAATACTCATTTAAACCCATCAGAAGATCGTTGTATTTGCCCGAAGTGTGGTCATGAAAAGATACATTCTCCGGGTGTTCCCTGCCGAATTGAGATCTGTCCGGCTTGTAACTCACAGATGGTACGAAAAGGAGCGCCACACCAGCATCAAAACAGAAACTGTAATTAAAATAAACAAAATATGAAACGAGCCAATAGCGAAAACCTTAAATAAAGGTATGATTATCAATGGCGAGTTCCATGTGGCAATTAAAAAACAAATTATAAACACATGAAAGTAGCAATCACATCAACAGGGAATAGCCCTGATTCAACCTTAGACAGCCGCTTTGGCCGGTGTTCGTATTTCGTGATATACGATACTGAAAATCAAGCGACTGAGTATATTCCCAATCCGAACAAAGAAAATGTTGAAGGTGCAGGACCGGCATCGGTTCAGTTAATTGCTTCGCGCGGTGCAGCAAAAGTTGTATCAGGTGAGTTCGGAGCTAAAGTAAAATCGCTCTTCGACAGCCTTCAAATTCAGCTGGTTGTGTTAAACGATCCTGAAAAGAAGATAAGTGAAATAATCAAATTGTTGAATCCTAAAAATTAAACAGTATGCCACAAATAGATGGAACCGGTCCCGAAAAGAAAGGCGCACAAACCGGACGGGGATTAGGGAAATGCAGTAATGTACCAAAAGAAGAAGTCCTTGAAAAATTGGGTACAGGCATGGGCTTGCGCCGTAAATCCGGTGGTGGACAAGGACAAGGCAAACGCTTAAAAAGCGGATTGTAATAGTATTAACCTAAAGAAAAGGAGGTTATTATGCCAGGATTTGATCAAACTGGTCCGATGGGGCAAGGCCCTATGACCGGAAGACGAATGGGACGGCGCAATCTCAGTAATAAAGGGAAACCAAATGATGAGATTAAGCAGGCTCTTGCTGGTTTAATTGCTGTTGCAATCATCGGCGCAGCTGAAAAGGTTTGGAATTGGATAAAAGTAAAGCGCTTAAAAAGCGGTTTAAAATAGTATTAATCATTATAAAAGGAGGTTATTATGCCAGGATTAAACAGAAAAGGCCCTCAAAGTGAAGGACCGATGACAGGCAGAAAAATGGGTCGGTGCAATCCCGAAAACAAGGGAAAGACTGACGATGAAATTTTACAGAACAAAGATTCATCCCTGGAATCAGGTCAGGGCATGGGACGTGGACAGGGTTTAGGACGCGGACAGGGAGGACCTGGCCGTGGACTGGGACGCCAAAACCGTTTCAGGGGAGGTAATTAAAAACAATCGAGGCTGTCTCAAAAGTCATTGATACCGTCATCCTGAACTTCCTGCCCGCTGGCATGGCAGGCGGGGTTTCAGGATCCCAACGCATTGTATGTCAGATCCCGAACTAAATTCGGGAAGACCTGCTTCACAAGCATTTTGACTTTTGATACAACCTCTTATAGATATATAAACTAAAAAAAAATCAGATGAACAAACGTATTGCTATTCCGATGGAAAACGGGGTTTTATGTGCCCATTTTGGGCATTGCCAACAATTTGCAATTGTTGAAGTGGTAAATGGTGTAATTACCGATATTAAAGAGCACACGCCACCCGAACATGTGCCGGGTTTGTACCCGCGTTGGGTTGCCGGATTTGGAGTGACTGATGTAATTGGCGGTGGCATGGGGCAAAAAGCCATTGATTTGTTCAATCAGCAGAATATAAACGCATTTGTTGGTGCGCCAATAAAAGCAGCAAGAGAATTGGTCAACGATTTTATTGCCGATAAACTTACACTGACTGCCAATTATTGTAACCACGATGGAAATCACGAGTGTAACCATTAAAGAAAAGGAAGAAGTCATATCGGATTATCGTTGTTTCTTTTGTTTTGCCAGAGCCTTTGAGCGATTGATTGAAAAAGAAAATCTTTCGCCTGAAGAAAAGAAATGCTTTGCAAGCGATATGTTCGGTTTATTCAACGAGGTAAAGCACGATTTTTCAATTCCGATGATTTCGCGCGAGTTACATGTTCTTTTAAAACAGCACAGCGATAATCCTGACCCTTATCAGGAAGCGAAGAAGCAAAGCAACGATTTGGTTCTGGGAATGTATTCCAACTTGAAAAATATTGTTTTTAAAGCTTCGAATCAATTTGAAACTGCTTTACGTCTGGCAATTGCCGGAAATATCATTGATTATGGCATTGGTAACCACTTCGATTTACAGGGGACTATCGATAAAGTTCTGAATTCTGATTTTGCAGTTGACGATTCTGCCGAGTTAAAACTAGCTCTTTCACAGGCAAAGACCGTACTTTATTTGGGCGACAATTGCGGCGAGATGGTTTTCGACAAACTTTTTATCGAAACCATCATGCACCCTAATTTAATCTATGCTGTACGCGGAGCGCCGGTTATCAACGATGCCACGCTGGATGATGCCAAATATGTTGGGATGGACATTGTGGCTGATGTCATATCGAATGGTTACGATGCACCGTCAACCATTCTGGAACATTGTTCTGCTGAATTCTTGAAAGTGTTCGATCGTGCTGATGTCATTATTTCGAAAGGTCAGGGTAACCTCGAAGGATTGCTGGGCAAAACCAACAAAGATGTTTATTTCCTTTTAATGGTTAAATGCGAAGTAATTGCAGATGCTTTGGGAGTAAAAAAAGGGGATTTTGTAGTTAGAAAAAATAAGGTTTAATAAGATTCACCGTGGCCAAAATTAAAATTGGAATTATTATTTGCGACCGATATCGCACCTGTGCCGGAGGCAAATGCTTCAAGGCCTTTCAAAACCGGGAAGGAGCATTCGCAATGTATAAAAATCGCGAAATTGAATTAGCTGCTTTTACAACCTGTGGCGGTTGTCCCGGAGGTAATATTGAATATGCTCCTGAAGAGATGAAAAACAACGGTGTAACTCATATTCATTTTGCTACAGGTTTTTTAGTGGGTTATCCGCCTTGCCTTTACATGGAACATTTCCAAAAATTCATTCCCGAAAAGTATGGGATGAAAGTGATCCTTGGAACGCATCCCATCCCCCAGAAATACTTTTTGACGCACAATAATTTAGATACCTGGAACACATCTTTTCTGAAAGACGCGATTTTACCCACGCTTTCCGATGAACAAACCCGCTTAAATTATGATTGAAAATTCAACGATAAAAATAGCTGTAGCGAGTGGCAAAGGAGGAACTGGCAAAACACTTGTTTCGACCAATCTGTTCTGGGCGGTTCAAAATGCAGGCATCCCAATCACCCTGGTTGATTGCGATGCCGAAGAACCCAATGTGGCCGAATTTATTTCGGGTGAAATATTGAACAATTACCCTGTTAGTCAGAAAATACCGGTTATTGATACCGATACTTGTGTGTTTTGCGGCAAATGTTTCAATTACTGTAATTATAATGCAATTGTATATCTACCGGCCAATCATTTTATTCAGGTAGTCGAAGATTTATGCCACGATTGTGGCGCCTGCACGGTAGCTTGCAAGTTTGGAGCGATTACCGAAAAAGAAAAACATTTGGGTACAGTTCAATCTATGTGTATGAACAGCCATGCCGAGCTTATTGAAGCGCGGGCTGATGTGGGTATTTATTCGCCTGTGCCGGTTATCAAAAGGGCAATCAATTCTGTAAATGATCAATATCTGTCAATTTTTGACTCGCCACCAGGAATTTCCTGTCCGTTTATTGCCACCGTAGAGAATGCCGATTTTGTGGTTTTGGTCACCGAACCGACTCCTTTTGGATTGAACGATCTGAAACTTTCAGCCGAAACCCTACAGCAGCTCAAAAAACCTTTTGGTGTAATAGTAAACCGCGCCGGATTGGGCAACAGAGAGGTTTATGATTGGTTGATAGCTAACAAAGTTCCTTTGCTAATGGAAATCCCTTTCGACAGGGAAATTGCCCGCATATATTCCGAAGGCCATTTATTGGTTGAAGAAAAACCTGCCTATCAGCTTCAGTTCATAGAATTATTAAAAACGATTGAAAAGTTAGTAAAAAGATGAATGAAATAGTAATTCTAAGCGGTAAAGGAGGAACAGGCAAAACAAGCTTAAGTGCTGCATTTGCAACGCTAAATAGTAACACGATTGTAGCCGATTGTGATGTGGATGCTGCCAACCTTCATCTGATTTTACAACCTGTAAATTATTACGATCGGAATTTCACCACGGGTCATAAAGCAGTTATTGACTATGATACCTGCACCAACTGCGGGCAGTGTATTGATTATTGCCGCTTCGATGCAATTTCATTACGTAGCGAAAAAGTTACTATCTCCGAAATATCCTGTGATGGCTGCAAGCTATGTTCGAGAATTTGCCCATCCCACTCTATCCGAATGATTCCAAGTGATAAAAGTCGTTGGTATGCAGGAAATTACCGTAACGGGAAGATGGTTCATGCACGGCTTGCTCCCGGAGAGGAAAACTCGGGGAAACTGGTAAACGTAGTGCGCGAACATGCAAAAAAAACAGCACAGGAAACCGGTTGGGAAACCATTATTATTGATGGGCCTCCGGGGATAGGTTGTGCTGTTATCTCTTCGATAACGGGAACAAATACGGCAATCATTGTCACCGAGCCAACCAATTCCGGTTTTCATGACATGAAACGTGTACTCGAAATCACGGCTAATTTCAAAGTAAAAACGTATGTCGTGATCAATAAATACGATCTTAATGAGGCCATTTCAGAAAAGATTGAAAGCTGGTGTATCGAAAATAATATCCCGGTTATTGGAAAGATCGCTTTTGATCCTGAAATAGTAACGGCCATGATTAACTGTCAGAGCATTATCGAGTGGAGGCCGGAATCAGCAACAAGCAAAGAAATAATTTCGTTATACAATAAAATTACCAATGGCTAATACTATATTTCACATTGCATTACATGTAAATGAAAGGGATGTTAATTCATTTTACTTAGATGTTCTTCATGGTGAAATCACCGGAAAATTTGAACTTTCAAAAGAAATTTCGTCTGAGATATTTAAGATCAACAAAAGTGTAAATGTGGTGCAGGTTTCCTGCGAAGAAATTGATTTTGAGTTGTTTATTGATGATGATCCTCAGTTGCCAACTTTTGCCCATGTTTGTTTTCTTTCTGCCCAGGCAAAAAAAATTATGGAAAGGGCAAATCAGAACGGTTATCACACATACGTTCGTAACAACTCATCGGGAACCTATTTCATTAGCGATGCAAATAGTAATCTGTTTGAGATTAAAACAGGAAAGGAAAGATCATGATCAGCTTCGGACCAATACCATCACGCCGGTTAGGAAAAAGCCTTGGGATTAACAATATCCCATCAGCGAAAAAATGCTCTTATTCCTGCATCTATTGTCAGGTTGGAATTACCCGGAAGCTAAGCACAACGCGCAAATTTTTTTTCGAACCGGAAATTATTTATACTGAAGTGCAAAAACATTTGGATAGCCTGCGAGAAGCCGACAAACCAGATTATTTGACTTTTGTGGCCAATGGCGAACCTACGCTGGATATTAATTTAGGTGAGTCGATCGAAATACTTAAAACATTCAATATCCCGGTAGCTATAATTACAAATGCCTCATTATTAGCTGACAAACAAGTTAGGGACGATTTGAAACTAGCCGATTGGGTTTCGGTTAAAGTTGACGCCAACAATGAAGAAACCTGGAAATCAATAAACAGACCTTTTGGTTCGCTCGATTTTAAAGAACATGTTGAGGGATTGCTCCAATTCTCATCTGAATTCAAAGGAAAATTGGTTACCGAAACCATGCTTGTAAAAGGTATTAATGATAGTACTTCAATCTTAAAACAAACAGCCGGGTTAATCGCACAATTAAAACCATCCATTGCCTATTTGTCAATTCCAACCCGTCCCCCGGCTTTAGCATGGGTTAAACCACCTGATGAAACAGTTATCAATGAAGCCTGGCAGATTTTTTCTGATGAAGGATTAGATACCGAATTAATTCTTGGATTTGAAGGAACCAATACCGGTTACACGGGCAATGCCATGGAAGATATTATAAACATTTGCACGGTACACCCGATTCGGGAAGATACCATGATGGAACTTTTACGAAAAAACAATGCTGATCCCACGATATTAACGACCTTGATGCACGGGAAATATATTCAACAGGTTGAATATGGGTTAAACACATTTTACATCCGGAAATTTAATTAATAAGCCAATGATTGTGAATGTTGTAAAATATGGGTCTCAAGTTCTCCGGAAACATTCGGTTGAAATTACCGAAGAAGATAACCTTGTACAAATGGTGAAGGATTTATTCGACACCCTTAAAAAAGAGGGTGGACTTGGGCTTGCCGCGCCGCAGATTGGTATTCTGAAACGTATATTTTTGATGGATACCTCACCGCTTTTTGAGGATAATCCTATCATTGAAAAAGTTGAACAGGCGTTTATCAATCCTGAAATTTTAGAACGCAGTGCTGAAACGACCAATTATGAAGAAGGCTGCCTGAGCATCCCGGGTATTTATGAAATCGTTGAACGCCCCGAAAAGATTAGTGTAAGGTTTCAGGATACATTTTTCAACACGATTGAAAAAGAACTTGATGGCATTCAGGCCAGGATATTCCAGCATGAATACGACCATTTGGAAGGTATTCTTTTCATCGACAAACTAAATCCCTTGAGAAGAAAAATACTGGCCGGAAGATTAAATAAAATTATGAATTCATAAAACCAATTATGGAAAAGAACTATCCAATTGAAAAAACAATGTTGCCCAACATTAAAAATATGATCATGGTTGCATCGGGCAAAGGTGGGGTAGGAAAATCGACAGTTTCGGCCGGAATGGCTATGGCCCTTGCCGCAGAAGGCTATTCGGTTGGATTGTTAGATGCTGATATTTACGGACCTTCTATTCCAACTCTTTTTAACCTGAAAAATGAACATCCTACATTTTACGAAGAAGATGGCAAAAATAAGATGAACCCAATTGTCCGGTTTGGAATTAAAGTGATGTCACTTGGATTCTTTATGGATCCCAAACAGGCTGTGCTTTGGCGTGGTCCTTTGGCTTCACACGGGCTCAAACAACTTATGGATGACACCGATTGGGGGCTGCTTGATTATCTGATAATCGATACACCTCCGGGAACAGGCGACATTCACATCACCCTCCTTCAGCAATATGATATCAGCGGAGTTGTAATTGTAACTACACCTCAGTCTGTAGCTATTGCCGATGTTCAAAAAGCAATCACCATGTTTCGCGATCCACATGTCGGTGTGCCGGTTTTAGGGATAATCGAAAATATGGCCTGGTTTACCCCTTCAAAACATCCTGAAGAAAAGTATTTTCTTTTTGGCCAGGGGGGCGGGCAACTGTTATCGGAAACTTTCAACGTTCCGTTGATCGCGCAAATTCCAATGAACGATACAATTTGTGCAAGCTGCGACGGTGGCAAACTCAATGAATTGTTTCAGGACAATGAAGTCAAATCCGGATTTGATCATTTATTGGATAACATATTTAGTCTGAAGAATGTAATTGCAGAATAAAATGGTAACACACGAATATACATTCAGGGTGATGTACCCTGACACTGATAAAATGGGAACGGTACACCATTCGAACTACGCGAAATATTACGAAACAGCCCGTTGGGAATTGTTCCGAAGTATTGGCATTTCATACCTTTCGGTTGAAAAAGCCGGATATATGCTCCCGGTCATCCGGATGAATTTCAGGTTTATAAAAACAGTACAATACGATGCTTTGCTTCGGGTGAAAACCACGTTAAAAGCCATAAAAGGGGTGCGGATTTGGTTTATATACAAGCTTTATAATGAGCAGAATGAACTGGTCAATGAAGCCGAAACAGAAATGGCTTTTGTAGAAAAGGATACATGGAAACCTTGCGCTGCCCCTGAATTTGTGCTGAATGCCCTTGAATTCAGGTTTCAGAAACAACTGCAAAATGAATAGAATAACTTATTTCCCGATAGGGATTGTGCATTCGCCTTTTCGTATTCCTGAAGGTACTCCGATACAGTCAGTCGCTGCAAAAGATATACAGGCCCGAATTGAAATATTCCAGGAATATTCCAAAGGACTAAAAGACCTTGAAGAGTTTTCACATATCATCGTATTGTTTCATTTACATGTTGCAAAGTTTAAATCGTTGCATGTCGTTCCATTTCTTGATATTGAAACTCATGGCATTTTCGCCACCCGGTCACCAGGAAGACCAAATCCAATAGGTTTTTCAGTAGTTGAACTCGACAGAATTGAAAATAATATCCTGTTTGTGAAAGGTATTGATATTTTGGATGGTTCTCCTGTTTTGGATATTAAGCCATACATTCCACAATTTGATGTTTTTGAAACAACAAAAAAAGGTTGGATTGAGAAAAATGCACATAAACTTGGAGATCAGAAAGACGATGGACGATTTAAAATTTAACTTCTATGAACGCAAACGAACATGAAGATTCAGTCACTACCATTTGTATCATCAGGCATGGCGAAACCGACTGGAACTCTTCGGGAAGACTGCAAGGCAGCGAAGATATTGAACTGAATAATTTAGGCCGCGAACAAGCCATTCAAATCGCGGGATATTTTCAGGATGAACCTTGGGATGTTGTGGTTTCGAGTCCTTTAAAACGTGCTTTTGAAACTGCTAAAATCATAGCCACCAGCCTTGCAATACCAACGGTTCATGTGGTTGATGAACTTAAAGAACGCAGTTATGGCTCAGGTTCCGGATTGTTGCCCGAAGAACGTCGCCGCCGATTTCCTTATGGCATTCCCGATCAGGAAGAATTTGAACACTTGCGGCAACGGGCAATGGCTGGCTTAAGCAAAATTGCAAATGAATTTAAAGGCAAAAGAATCATCGTGGTGGCACATGGCGGGCTTACCAATTCTATCTTATACACACTTTCCAATGGAGCGTTTGGCAGCTTCAAAACACGTCTTAAAAATGGGTGTATCAATAAAATTACCGAACAAAAAAACTGCTGGACAGTCGGATTTTATAATAAAACTGCCGATGAATTATTAGTAAAGAGAAAGATTACCTGATTTTTGGATTTGCATTATAAACAATTACAATAAAAACGGAAAATGAGAATTCATAAAGAAGGACGGACGATTGTATTTGGAGTAGTGATTTTCTGTTTGGCTTTTATTTCTAATATAGCCTGGATAACTGCTTTCGATAACTTATTCTCCAAAATAGCCGGAACATTGATTGTTTTGGTTGGAAGCTTCGTTACTTATTTTTTCAGGAATCCGTACAGGCCAATTCAAACTGACCAATCAGTAGTTTATGCTCCTGCCGATGGGCAGATTGTGGATATTGACACTGTGTTCGAAAAAGAATTTCTGATGCAGGATTGCCTGAAAGTTTCCATATTCATGTCGATCTGGAATGTGCATGTGAACCGCTTTCCGATAACTGGTAAGATCAGCTACACAAAATACCATCCGGGTAATTATTTCATCGCCAGTCATCCTAAATCTTCGGAGTTAAACGAGCATCAATCAGTGGTAATAGAAACAGCCGGAGGTATTTCTATTTTGGTTAAACAAATTGCAGGAACCCTGGCCCGTCGGATAATTTGCTATGCAAAAGTGGGCGGACAGGCTATACAAGGCGAAGATCTTGGTTTTATCCGGTTTGGTTCGCGTGTCGATATTTTCATGCCATTAAATGCTGAAATACAGGTAAAAATGAATGAAACGGTAAAAGGAAACCAAACAGTAATTGCCAGAATTAAATAATATTGAAAACTAACTTCATTAATAAAATTTAAAAATACTAATCATGAAAAGTACAGATGTATTGGTTATTGGAGGAAGCGCTGCCGGAATGGTTGCAGCCGTAACCGGAAAGAATTGCTGGAATGAGAAAAGTTTTATCCTGGTAAAAAAGCAAAAGAATGTGATGGTTCCCTGCGGAATTCCATACATTTTTGGCACACTCGACAGCAGCCAGCTCAATATCATGCCTGTTGATAACATGCTGGCAAAAGCCGGAATTGAATCGTTGGTGAATGAAGTGGTTTCCATTGACAAGGAAGCCAAAGTTGCAACACTCGACGATGGCGAACAAATCAAATACGACAAGCTGGTTATTGCTACCGGATCAAAACCTATAAAGCCCAAATGGCTTAAAGGGAATGAATTGGACAATGTGTTTGTAATCCCCAAAAATACGATCTACCTCGATCAAATGAAAGAAAAAATCCAGGGACTAAAGAAAGTCGTGGTTATTGGCGCCGGATTTATTGGTGTCGAATTTTCTGATGAATTGACAAAGAATGGGCACGAAGTATTCCTGGTCGAGAAAGAAAATGAAATCCTGAGTGCGGCTTTTGATGAAGAAATCGCTTCAAGGATATCAGGAATCCTGAAGAGCAGGGGAATAAATATTATAACAGGCAATGGGATTAGCGAAGTAATCGGAACTGCAAAAGTGGAAAGCGTCAGACTTGAAGATGGGGTAATTATTGAAGCTGATGCGGTTATTCTTTCAATGGGTTATAAACCCAATTCCGAACTGGCCGGAAAATCAGGAATATATGTGGATGAAAGTGGTTTTATTGCTGTTGATGAATACATGCGCACCCACGAAAAAGATGTGTTTGCCATTGGTGATTGTGCTCAAAAGCGCGATTTTATTACCCGCAAACGGGTTCCAACCATGCTGGCTTCAACCGCTTGTGCCGAAGCACGGGTAGCCGGAATGAATTTATTCAACATCCATGTGGTTAAAACTTTTAGCGGTACCATCGGAATCTATTCAACTGCCATTGGCGATTATGCTTTTGGAACAGCAGGGATAACAGAAAAGCGTGCTATTGATGAAGACATCTCAGTAATTACTGGGTTTTTCGAAGGAGTTGACCATCATCCCGGAAACCTGCCTGAAACACGCAAGCAAATGGTTAAACTGATTGTAGCCAAATATTCGGGCGTAATTATTGGCGGCGAAGTGATTGGAGGAATAAGTGCCGGCGAATTGATCAACGTCATCGGGATTGCCATTCAAAACCGGATGTCAATCAATTCACTGCTCATTTCACAGATTGGCACACATCCCTGTTTAACTGCTTCTCCTGCAGCTTATCCGTTAATCAAAGCTGCCGAAATTATTGCTTCCCAAATACGGAACCTATAAGACTAAAATAAGGCTATTACGGATACTACATATAAGTTTCCCGAAAATATCAAGATTATGAATAGTATTATAATAGGTGTTCAACCAACTTATTCCAGGTGCAAACTGCTTGGAAATATAATTGATGCAAAAGTTGAAGAATTAAGTATTGAGGCTCAGGTTAATCATTTAGCTTATAATAATCCGGAAGCAAGAAGGATTGCAAATAGCTTCGGTCTGGTTCCTGGCACGGAAAAAGACGTATCTGGAAAAATTCAGATTCCGATTAACAATGAAAAAATCAGGATAGCTAAAAATAGCAGAACCATAGATCCTGACTATGATTATAGAGAATATAGCAACAGCAACTGGACTTATGAACTTGATGAAGTGTTGCGGCAGTTTGAAAATCAGGCTAGAGCAGCCGGGATTATGATGACCCCCGTTTTAATAATTAATGGAGAATTAAAACATCAGGGCAGTCTCCCCAGCTCAAGTAAAATAAATGAGTGGCTTTTGAATTTGAAAAAATAAAAGACCAAAATGGTTTCGCTCAAAGA
>CAMDGL010000071.1 GCA_945897845.1 Chitinophaga pinensis
GACATTACACCTGAAAAATGGCATGGCTTTGAAAATCGCATTATAAAAGAGCAAGTACTTATAAGGGGCTTTTCAGATGTTTATGAAAAAGAATACATAAAGAAAAATGGTACTGTTTTCCCTGTTGAACTTCGGACCGTACTTTATAAAAATGAACATGGTGTAAGCGAAGGAATGTGGGCGATAGTGCGCGATATTACCGAGCGCAAGCAGGCCGAAGAACAGTTGCGCGAGAGCGAATACTTTTTCAAGGAATCGCAACATGCCGCATTTATAGGTTCCTACAAGTTCGATCTGAAGGCCGATCATTGGGACTCATCCGAAGTTTTCGACAAAATTTTCGGAATCGAAATTAGCTATCCACGAAACGTTCAGGGTTGGCTCGACCTCTTACATCCGATTGACAAAGAGATGATGGATGAATACTTCAGGAGCGAGGTTGTGATAAAAAAAAGTCCTTTTAACAAAGAATACCGGATCATTCGTAAGTCAGATGGCGAAACCCGCTGGGTTCATGGTTTGGGTCAACTTCAGTTCGATGTTGAAGGCAATGTTATTTCAATGATAGGTACCATTCAGGACATTACCGACAGAAAGCTTGCCGTTGCGGCATTGCAGCAGAGTGAAGCCCGGTTACAGGAACTCAATGCAACCAAAGATAAATTTTTCTCCATTATTGCCCACGACCTGAAAAATCCATTCAATTCGATCATAGGTTTCAGTAATATTCTGGCCAGGCAGATTTATGAAAATAATTATGAAGGCATTGCAAAATATGGAATGATCATTCAGAATTCTTCGCAACGTGCGATGGATTTGCTGATGAACCTTTTGGAATGGTCGCGTCTGCAAACCGGCAGCATCGCTTTTAAACCCGAATGCATCGATATTGTGGAACTGACCAATGATATATTGAGATCATTTGCCGATCCGGCCCAGCAAAAAACGATTGCTATTTATACCGAATTTCCACCTTTGGCTTTCGTTTATGCCGATAAGGAAATGATTAGTGCTGTATTGAGGAACCTGGTTTCGAATGCTTTAAAATTCACGAATCCCAGAGGCAAAATCGTGATTTCTGCTCAAAAAAGGCAGGCAGAATGGATGATAACAGTTGCCGATAACGGCATCGGTATAAAAAAAGAAGCCATTGGTAAGTTATTCCGGATCGACCAGAGTCACTCCACGATGGGAACCCAAAATGAAAAAGGAACCGGTTTGGGATTGTTGCTCTGCAAGGAATTCGTCGAAAAAAACGGTGGCAGAATATGGGTTGAAAGTGATTACGATGAAAAACAGAAAAACACTGGCAGCAAGTTTCATTTTACGGTTCCAAAAGGTTGAAAAATATGTTTAGCGATGAAAAAAAGAATAAAATTATCCAAAGTTGCATTTTTTCGTCAAAAAGCGGAAGCACATTTATTCGCAAGACATTCTTCAAAAGCTTCCACTTACAACGAACTTACTGCCCACAATGAGCATGGCCGAAGTGAAGCTCACAAGCTGCAACTGTTGCATGAGCTGGAAGTGCACCAGATTGAACTGGAAATGCAAAACGATGAATTGCTGAAGGCAATTGAGAAGGCTGCAACAGCGACTGCACTTTTCGATTTTGCCCCTGTCGGATATTTTATACTAAGTGATGAAGGTACAATCAGTCAGCTCAATCTCTGCGGCGCCAGCTTACTTGGCAAAACACGTTCAACTTTGGTCAATAAAAACTTCGCCCAATTTATTACATTCGAAAGCCAGCCAATATTGGTAAATTTTTTACACAACGTATTTTCTACGCATTCAAAACAAACTTGCGAGCTGTCATTGTTGTTGAATGGGCAACCTACCATATTTGTTAATGCTGAGGGGATAGTTTCCGAAGACGAACACAAATGCCTTTTTACTATCATCGATATTACCGAACGAAAGCGGGTAGAAGCGGAGTTAATTTCAGCCAAAGAAAAAGCAGAAGAATCAGACCAGTTAAAATCTGCTTTTCTGGCAAACATGAGCCACGAAATCCGTACTCCGCTGAATAGTATCATCGGTTTTTCAGAATTGTTGATTGATCCGGATTTTAATGCTGACCAGCAAAAGCAATATGCCCAGGTGATAATTGATAGCGGGAATAATTTACTGTCAATTATTGACGATATTCTTGATATTTCGAAGATTGAAGCCGGACAGGTTTACATTACAAAAGCGAAATTTTCAGTCCGTAATTTAATTTCAGAAATTAGTGAAATGTTGATCCTGAGGGCCAATAGAAAAGAAATTGAATTAAGGTTTGATCCATCGAACCCGAAAAATGAAATCCTAATTGAAAGCGATGAGAACAGAATAAGACAGATTTTAGTCAATCTGGTCGGAAACGCGATCAAATTTACCAACAAGGGTCTTGTTGAAATCGGGATTAAAAAAGTTGGGGACTTCATGCAATTTCATGTAAGCGACACCGGGATAGGAATTCCAAAAGAATACCATGAGCAGATTTTTGAACGTTTCCGTCAGGTAGACCAGGCACATACCCGAAAATTTGGCGGCAACGGTTTGGGGCTGGCCATTTCAAAAAGGCTCATCGAATTATTGGGAGGTGCAATCTGGCTCGAATCAGAACCCGGCAAAGGATCCACATTTTATTTTTTAATTCCAATTTCAGAACAGGAAAACTCCACATTTAAGCCGGAAATGGCTTCCCGGGCAAGAAAATCAATGACTTTGGATTAAACATGACCGCTTTTTTGTGTTCGCATTCTGTCCGTTGCCT
Source organism: Chitinophaga pinensis (assembly GCA_945897845.1). Taxonomy (GTDB): domain Bacteria; phylum Bacteroidota; class Bacteroidia; order Bacteroidales; family Prolixibacteraceae; genus Aquipluma. The sequence continues at coordinate 2,762 of CAMDGL010000071.1, forward strand.
AAAGGCAAACGGCAAAGAATAAAGCTGCGAATAATCGGTTTAGTCGATTAGAGCGATATCCTTTGCCGTCACATTCATCTGACGGACAGGGATATATACAATACCTGAGTGCCTTAGGCACGAGACATTTTGATTTCAAAAATTCACAATTTCCGTCACCCGTTTCCCAGCATACATAAGTTATTCGCTTATGGGTTTTATAATTTCTTCATAATGAGGAATTACTACGAGATTTCTCTTTTCTGACAAATAAGGTTTTTAAAAATGAAAATTACTTTACCCATAACAAAATAGATTACTCCGGATAAAGCGATAACATCCCCGGCATACGTTAATGAACCGAAAGAAAGTAACACTTCCATCTATTGTTCAGCAAATTAATGATAAAATAATTGGGCGAAAGCGTAAAAAGTAAACGAATTTATTTTTACATTGTCGAATTGCTCGCACAAGAGCTAATCATTGAATTTTCTGCAATAAAAAAATATCGGTTACCAATTATTATCGTTGGGGAAAGGGGAAAAAACATGAAGGAAGATAATGAATTTACACCGGAATTGGCCAAACTACGGCAAAAAACAGAAGCAGAATTAGGTAACGAACTTTCCGAAATAGTAATCCCAACTACCCCGGCAGAAACTGTAAAACTCATCCGCGAATTCCGGTTGCGTCAAATAGAGCTGGAGATGCAGAATGAAGAACTACGTCAGTCAAACATCTTCGGCTTATCAAGCGAATATAAACAGATACATCAGACTCTCCTGAAAAGCGAAGCAAAATACCGCGATATTTTCGCGAACATGCAGGATGTATATTACGAAACGGCTATAAATGGGGAAATACTTGAAATCAGTCCTTCCGTTTATGCGTTTTCTAAAAGGCAATACTGTCGCGAGGAACTTATCGGGCAGTCAATCAGCGATTTTTATACTTATCCTGAAGAACGGACAGCGGTTCTTAACTATATTCATGAACACGGAAGTATTTCGGATTATGAATTGTCGATGACAAACAAGGACGGATCCACATTTCCTGTCGCCATTTCATCAAAAGTTATATTTGATTCATATGGTATTCCCGAAAAGATAATCGGAAGTGTGCGCGATATCACCAGGCGAAAAAAATCCGAAGCAAAAATCAGGGAAAATGAAGCCAATATTCAGGCAATCATCGAAAATTCACTGGAGAATATCTGGTCAATCAATGCAGATTATGAGATTCAGTATGTGAATGAGCAGTTTATCCGTGAATTTCAAAATACATTCGGGGTAAAACTGGCCAAAGGGGTGAAAATACTGGATGCATTGCCCGAACCGCTTAAAACGCTTTGGAAGGAGCGTTACGACAAGGCTTTTAATAATGAACATTTTATTTTCACCGATAAAATTGATCTGGGGGACAAAGTTATTTACATTGAAGTTGCCATGAACCCCATTGTGTTGGATGGCAAAGTTACAGGCGTTTCATTGTATGGAAAAGACATCACCGGGCGAAAAAGTATTGAATTGGAAATGATCGCGGCCAAAGAGAAAGCAGAAGAAAACGATCGGCTGAAATCTGCCTTTCTGGCCAATATGAGCCACGAAATCCGAACTCCGTTGAATAGTATCATCGGTTTTTCCGAATTGATGAGCAATCCTGATTTTGACACGGATCAACAATTGGAATTTGCCAGGATGATCAATATAAGCGGAAACAACCTGCTTTCCATTATCACCGACATCATGGATCTTTCAAAAATCGAAGCGGGCCAGGTTCAGGTTAAAAATGAATATTTTTCAGTTTCCCAATTACTTATCGACATTCAGAAAGAATACTCCTACAAGGCAATTCAGAAAGGAATTGAATTAAGGGTGGAACCCTCATTACTGCAAATGGGTGTGTTTTTAGAAAGCGACGAGAGCAAACTGAGACAGATTTTGATCAATTTCGTTGGCAATTCAATCAAATTTACTGAAAGTGGATTCATTGAAATTGGCATTAATAAAACAGACAACTTCTGCCAATTCTATGTAAAAGATACTGGAATTGGTGTCCCCAGAGAGTTTAGGGATACAATTTTCGAACGTTTCCGGCAGATTGAATCCGCCCATACCCGAAAATATGGCGGAAATGGTTTGGGATTGGCTATTTCAAAAAGTTTGGTCGATTTGCTGGGTGGTAAAATCTGGATGGAATCAGTTCATGGAAAGGGATCAATTTTTTATTTCTCGGTACCGGTAAAATAGCGAAAAGTCATCAGATGAAGGTTGTTGCAAAGAGCTTGAATATTATAGTTTGTCAATCAGTTTATTGCTGAATTCATCGGATGACTATAGTAAATTAATTTTCAAAACGGTTAAAATGAGTCAGGAAACAGAAAAATACATTGATTTTATAAGATCACTTTCTGGTCTGGATATCTCTGTGTATGACAATACCTTTCTCGAAAAAACAATAAATAGCCGGAAGGTTGATACATCCAGTAAAACCGATCAGGAATACCTTTCTTATTTAACCAATGTACCCGAAGAGCCCGCTGAATTACTCCGCCAGCTAAGCAATTCATACAGCGAATTTTTTCGCAATCCTCTCACATTTTCTTATCTCGAACAAATTATCCTGCCACAACTCATCGAAAAGAAGAAAATCAGGAATGAAAATGAAATCAGGATTTGGTCGGCCGCGTGTGCTTCGGGGCAGGAAGCATACAGCCTTGCAATTGTTTGCGATGAGTTGATTGGAAACAACAATACTAAAATTAACTGTCGCATTTTTGCTACCGATAACAATCCGAACGAATTGATGGACGCACAAAAAGGTGTTTACTATTCAACTGCATTGGGTAAAGTTACCCTGAAAAGGATTCAAACGTATTTTACCCTGAAGGGCGAAACCTATACCATCAATCCGCAACTCAGAGACAAAATTGATTTTTCAGTTTTTGACCTTCTTTCCGATCAGGCAAGCTGCCCTCCTGCAAGTGTCTATGGTAATTTCGACCTGGTTTTTTGCAGCAACCTTTTGTTTTATTATAAACCTGAATACCGGGACAGCATTCTCGGAAAAATTGGAAACAGCCTTGCCAAAGGAGCTTATATCATTACCGGCGAAACGGAAAGGGAAATCCTTATGGGAAAAAACTACCGCGAAGTTTTCGTCCATTCAGCCATTTTTCAAAAAAGATAATACCATGAAACTTTCAGACCTCAAAATCGGAACCCAACTGAAGCTAAGCTTCGGAATAATATTGTTACTCATCGTCGTACTCGGACTAATTTCCTTGTATCAATCCGATAAGATCGCGCAACATACGACCGATCTTTACGATCATCCGTTACAGGTGCGGCGGGCTTTGGGCGAATTGAAAGCCGATATTCTTTCCATGCATCGGGGAATGAAAGATCTGGTACTTGCAAAAAACGAGGCGGAAATTACCCACGTATTGCAGCAAATTGAAATGTCAAAAACCACGGCGTTTAAACAATTCGACGTTTTATACGGACTCTATTTAGGTCCCCGCGAGGATATTGACATGGTCTATAAAAGTTTTGTTGAGTGGAATGTCATTCGCGATTTTACAATCGGTTTGATGCGCGACGGAAAACCTGTTGAAGCGCTGGAGCGAACCAAAGTGCATGGAGTTGGAGGTCTGCAGGTAGATTTAATTTTAGGGTATGTGCAGAAAATCGACGATTTTGCCAGCAACAAAGGGGATGAACTCTATACCAATGCCGTTGAACTGAAAAAGACATTAAGTCGGCAGTTGGGTATTCTGGTTGCCGTAATATTGAGCCTTGCAGTTTTTATCGTTTACCTGCTGAGCCGGAATATCCGTCGTCCGGTTGCAGAGCTGGCCCGAGTTACCAGCCTTTTCAGGGAAGGCAAAATGGATGCCCGCAGCAGCTATTTCTCAGCCAATGAATTTGGTCAGCTTTCTGCTTCTTTCAACGATATGGCCGATACCATCGAAACGGAAATGAGACTCAGCACTCAGGCCGCCAAACTCGCCGGGATAATGCTCAGCGAAGACGACGCCCACCAATTCTGTCATGCACTTTTAAGCAGTCTGCTTGAGCAAACCGGTTCACAAATGGGAGCAGTGTATTTCCTGAACAATGAAAAAACAGAATTTGAACGTTTTGAATGCCTCGGAATGGATTTGGAAGATAGCAAACCATTTTCCGCAGTTTATTTTGAAGGAGAGTTTGGCGCGGCATTAGCCACTAAAAAGATGCAGCACATCACCAGTATTCCTGAAGAAACCCGCTTTACATTTCGTACCGTGAGCGGAAAGTTTATACCGCGCGAAATTATTACCATCCCAATTGTTTCAGGAAACGAAACGGTGGCTGTTATTTCGTTGGCCAGTATCAAGAGCTTCAATAATAACAGCATCGACTTGCTTCATTCAATACTGAATACGCTAAGTGCACGAATTGACGGCATTTTGGCCTACAAGAAAGTAGTTTCTTTCTCGCAATTGCTTGAAGAAAAAAACAATGAACTGGAACAAAAGGGCAAAGAGCTGATCCGTAAATCGGAAACGCTTTCGGTTGCCAACAACGAACTTGAAGCTCAAAAAAGAGAACTTTCAACCCAGACAAGTGAATTGACCGAGCAAAACGTCGAACTGGAAATGCAGAAAAAGCAACTGGACGAATCAAACCGTTTAAAAACCAGTTTCCTTTCGAACATGAGCCACGAACTGCGTACTCCGCTCAATTCGGTAATTGCTCTTTCAGGTGTGCTGAACCGCCGGCTTGAAGGCAAAGTTCCTGAAGAAGAATACAGCTACCTTGATGTGATCGAACGCAATGGCAAGCAATTGCTGTTGCTCATCAACGACATCCTCGACCTTTCGCGCATTGAGTCGGGGCGCGAAGAGATTGAATTCAACAGGTTTAATGTTCGCGAACTAGTAGCTGATGTTATCGAAATGATCAATCCGCAGGCCAGCCAGAAAAACATCAGCCTTCGTTATTTAAATGGAAGCGACCTTCCGCCGATAAAAAGTGATTACGTAAAATGCAGGCACATCCTTCAGAATTTAGTGGCCAATGCCGTTAAATTTACCGAAGTAGGTTCGGTTGAAATTAGCGCTGAAGAAATGGCGGAATCCATTCAGATTACAGTGAGCGATACCGGTATTGGAATTGATCAGGAATATCTTCCCTTTATTTTCGATGAATTCAGGCAGGCTGATGGCAGTAATTCAAGGAAATACGGCGGCACCGGGCTGGGGTTGACCATCGCAAAAAAATATGCTGAAATGTTGGGCGGAAGCATCGCGGTTGAAAGTACCTGCGGCAAAGGATCGAAGTTCACACTCACTATGCCGCTTCAGTTTACGAACGTTCAGGCAAATGTTGAAATATATGCAGGACAGCAGCAAGCGATCAAAACAGACTTTACCGGCGAAATGAATGTAAAAGAGAAAACCATTCTATTGGTGGAAGATACCGAAGCCATTATTATTCAAATGAAAGATATTCTTGTTCAGCAGGGTTACAACATCATGGTTGCGCGCAACGGTAGCGAAGCCCTCGAACAAATTGCACGGCAGATTCCTGATGCCATGATTCTGGACCTGATGATGCCCGAAGTGGATGGCTTTGAAGTTTTGAGACAGATAAGGAGTAATGAAAAGACCGACCACCTGCCTGTGATAATCCTGACAGCCAAATACGTTACCAAAGAAGAACTTTCATTCCTGAAACACAACGGCATTCACCAGGTGATTCAGAAAGGGGACGTTAAAAAAGATCAGTTGCTGAATACGGTGGCCCGGATGATGTTCCCCGAATCGCTTGAGTCCACTGCTCCGGTTACAAAACCTGTCCGTATTCCGGTGACAGGTACTCCACTGGTACTGGTGGTTGAAGACAATCCCGACAATATGATTACCATAAGGGCGCTACTGGATGGGAAATACCTGATTATTGAAGCCGAAGACGGGAAAATGGGTGTTGAACTTGCAAAAATGCATCAGCCACACCTTATTTTGATGGACATTGCATTGCCGGGAATGAATGGAATTGAAGCCATGAACGAGATACGAAAGGAACGAACGCTTGATTTTGTCACGATTGTGGCGGTATCGGCCAGCGCCATGAAAGGCGACCGCGAAGATTTTATCGCCCTTGGTTTCGATGGTTATATCTCGAAACCAATTGACAGTATTGTGTTTGAAAAGACATTGAAGGAATTTCTGGGATGAAAATCCTGAAAGGATTGAACATTAATAACCCCGGATGCAATCCGCGGAATAGAATACAGAAGTGAAACCAGAACCCTGAACAGGGTTCAAAAAAGAGAAAAGTTCAATATGCCAAAAATACTTGCGATCGACGATATCAACGACAACCTGATCAGCCTGAAAGCAATCGTTCACGACGCTTTCCCCGGATCAGTCGTTTTTACCGCGCTAAATGGGCCGGAAGGAATTAAGCTCGCCATTGCCAACGATCCGGATGTAATCCTGTTAGATGTCATTATGCCAGAGATGGACGGCTTTGAAGTATGCCGGCAGTTGAAGGAATTGGAACGGGTGTGCGACATCCCCGTGGTTTTTGTAACCGCGATTAAAGGCGACAAGGAAAGTCGCATCAAAGCGCTTGAAGTTGGAGCCGAAGGATTTCTCTCCAAACCCATCGACGAGATCGAACTTACCGCACAAATTCGAGCCATGCTTAAAATAAAAGCGTCTAACGAGCACAAGCGTGACGAAAATGATCTGTTGGTTAAGATGGTGGAAGAAAGGACACGGGAGCTGCAAAATGAGTTGGATGAACACAGAAAAACAGAAGAGGCGCTGAAAGAAAGCGAAGAGCGGTTTCGGGATATCTTCAATATTTCTCCTGATTCAGTAGCCATTTCGGAAGTTGAAACCGGGAAATATGTGGAGGTGAGTCCATCGTTTGAAAAACTAAGTGGATACAGTCGGGAAGAAATAATTGGAAGGACCTCTATCGGGTTAGGTTTTTGGGTAGAAATAGAGCACAGAGAAGACTATATTGGTCGTCTGAAAAAATATGGTGAAATTAATGATCTGGAAATAAATTTTAAAAATAAAAAAGGTGCCATTGTTCACACCATTGTGTCAACAAGGCTCATCTTTAATTCAGGCAAATCCCTGGTACTTTCTGTAATCAAAGACATTACAGAAAGGAAACTGGCCGAAAAGAAGCTTCAGGAAAGCGAATCCCAGTTCAGGGAATTCTTTGAGAAAGCGGCTGATGCCATTTTTATTGCGGAAATGGAATCAGGAATTATCGTTGATGCCAACGAATCAGCTTCCCGCCTGATGTTGATGTCAAAAGATCAGATGATTGGTCTTCATCAGACGCAGTTGCATCCGCCTGTGAACGAAAAATTATCGAAAGAAACCTTTGTTCAGCACAAGGTAGCAATTGATGAAAATATTTCACCGGTTCTTTTCGAGAACAGTGTGCTTCGTTCAGATGGAGTGTTGGTACCTGTCGAAATATTGGCTGCAGAAGTTGTTTTTCAGGGGAAACAATGCCTGCTGGGGACTTTCCGCGACATCTCAGAACGAAAACATGCAGAGCAGTCTCTGTGGGAGAGCCAACTCAATTTCAAGGCGCTTTTCGAAAAAGGACCGATTGGAGTGGCCTATCACCGAATGATTTACGATGAAACCGGAAAGCCAATTGACTATCTATTTTTAGATGCAAACCAAAGTTACCAGAATCTTACGGGCATAAACCCAATCGGAAAACTTGTGACAGAGGCATTTCCCGGAATTGAAAACGATTTGTTCGACTGGATTGGCGCTTTTGGTGAGGTTGCAAAAACAGGGAAAGAAATCAGGTTTCAACAATATTTGCAGGCCAACGAGCGGTGGTACGATTGCGTGGGATATCAATACAAACCCGACCATTTTGTGGCTGCGTTTTTCGAAATTACCGAAAAAAAGACATCGGAAATTGCGTTGCGCGAAAGCAACGAACTAAACAATTCGTTGCTCCAGACAATTCCGTTCGGGATGGACATCGTTGATGAGCAGGGAAATATACTTTTTCAGAATAAGATTTTCGAGAATATTTTCGGTAAAAAGGCGATAGGATGTAAATGCTGGGAAATATACCGCGATGATAAATGTCAGTGTATTGATTGCCCGCTGGTATCAGGAATACAAATCGGAGAAACCTCCATTTACGAAACGCATGGTGTTAAAGACGGAAAAACATTTGAAATCAGCCATACCGGAATGATGTTTCAGGGGAAAAAGGCCATGCTTGAAATATTTCAGGATATTACGGAGCGCAAGCAGTCAGAAAAAACCTTGAAAGAAAGTGAAGAACGATACCGGAGTTTTATTTCTCAGGTTTCGGAAGGTGTTTACCGGTTCGAATCTGATCAGCCGATGGATTTGAGCTTAACGCTTGAAGAACAGGTCGATTTTATATATGATCACATGTTTATTGCCGAATGCAACGAAGCTTTGTTAAAACTATACGGCATCAGCGATCAAAATGAAATGATTGGGAAAGGTCATCTTGATTTTCACCAGGATCGTTACCATCCGGTGAACCGCGAAGTAATGCGAAGATTTGTCAGAAACGGATACCGGATTGAAGATGAAATAACCGAAGAATTCGATATTGCAAAGCAAATTAAATTTTTCAGCAATAATTCATTGGGGATTGTTGAGAATAATTTACTGGTCAGGATGTGGGGAACCCAGGTTAATATTACCGAAAAAATTAAGGCCGAAAGGGTACAGCAAGTGTTGTATGCCATTTCGAATGCCGCTCTTTCTGAAATTGATCTGGCTGAACTGATCGGGTTTATCAGTGATCAGATTGGTAAATTGCTTGATTCGACCAATTTTTATATTGCCTTCTATGACGAAGTCAGCGGAATGTTATCGACCCATTTTGAGAAAGATGAGAAAGACCTTATCAACAACTGGCCAGCGGAGAAATCAATTACGGGATACGTGGTCAGAAATCAGAAATCGTTGCTGGCACATGCCGCTGATGTGCTGAGACTGATTGAATCCGGCGAAATTGACATGATTGGCACACCATCCGAGGTTTGGCTGGGCGTACCACTTTTAGTAAATAGAAAGGTAATTGGGGCAATTGTTGTTCAAAGTTATACCAATCCGGAAGCCTATACTGAAAATGAAAAACTCATGCTCGAATTTGTTTCCCATCAAATCAGCATTTCCATCGAACGTAAAATGGCCCAGCAGGAAATAAAGGAATCGCTGGCTAAAGCCCAGGAATCGGATCGTTTAAAATCAGCTTTTTTGGCAAACATGAGCCACGAAATTCGCACACCTTTGAACAGCATCATTGGTTTTTCTGAATTAATTGCCGACCCCGATTTTAATGTTGAACAACAAATTGACTTTGCCCGAATGATCAACGAAAGCGGAACCAACCTTCTGATGGTGATCACCGATATCATGGACATCTCAAAAATTGAAGCGGGGCAGGTTCATGCAAGAATGGCGCATTTTTCCGCCAATCATTTAATCGGCGATATTCAGAAGGAATACTCCTATAAAGCCTCAAAAAACGGCATCGAACTCAGGCTTGATCCGTCGAATCCCAAAGACGAGATTGTGATTGAGAGTGATGAGATAAAACTGAGGCAGGTTTTGGTCAACCTGGTTAGCAATGCCGTAAAATTTACGCAACGTGGGTTTGTCGAGGTTGGAATGAGGTTAATGGACGACCAAATTCAGTTTCACGTAAAAGATACCGGAATCGGGATTCATGAGGAGCATCACCATCATATATTCGAACGGTTCAAACAGGTAGAATCTTCTGATACAAGAAGATATGGCGGCAATGGTTTAGGTCTTGCCATTTCGAAAAGTCTTGTTGAACTTTTAGGCGGTAATATCTGGATGGAATCAGAAACAGGAAAAGGTTCAACTTTTTATTTCTCAATACCAATTAAAGATTGATGACACTATTACTTTATATCTAACTCACCACACCCCGATGAATCGGTGGTTCCCCTCTCTTTTTTAAAGGGGGAAGGCCGCCTGCGGACTTCAGGGTGAGTGTGAAGTTTGAAAAAATGTAGTGTTGTGTTTGCGCAAAAGAAAATTGCAATGAGTTTCACCGAGAAAAAAACTCGGTGTTCCTCTGTGAAAAAACTCGGTGTTTCTCTGTGTAATAAAAAAAGTTACACGGAGGAAAAAGGAGGAACACCGAGTTTCACAGAGGAAAGAAAGTTTCTTTTCACTGTATTTTAAGAAGCAAAAGAGAATTAAAGTGGGTAAAACCAAATAAAAAAAATATAACACATTATGGAATTAAATGAGATCACAGAAAAGATAATTGGATGTGCAATTGAAGTTCATAAACATTTGGGACCAGGCTTGCTTGAATCGGCTTATGAAGAATGTCTTGCTTATGAGCTTGGTCTCTCAGGTTTCAGGATTCATCGTCAAAAAGCGGTACCGGTTGTGTACAAAAATATCAAATTGGACTGCGGATACCGTATTGATATTTTGGTTGAAGAAAAAGTGGTTATTGAACTGAAATCAGTAGAAGCTTTAAATCCTGTACATGAAGCACAAATTTTGACATATATGAAATTTTC
>CAMDGL010000072.1 GCA_945897845.1 Chitinophaga pinensis
TGCGTGAAGCAAGTGTTTATTCAGTTTTTTAAAATCATTTTCAAGAACCCAAATGCGTTATCATGACTGAAAAAGACAAATTAACCGAACAATCTTCATCTGGCTCAACCTTTATGATGCCAAAGGAAGAAATGCTTGAAATACGCAGAAAAGGCAAAAAAATCAGGATTGGAATTCCTTCGGACAAAGACAAAGTGGAGTACCGTGTTCCGCTGACTCCGCAGGCCGTTGAGTTACTGGTTTCGTACGGACATGAAATATTGATTGAAAAAGAAGCGGGTAAAGCCGCCAATTATACCGATGAGGAATACCGCAATGCCGGTGCTTTGGTAATGGACGACCGGAAAGATATTTTTGAATGTGATATTATTTTGCGTGTCGCTCCTTTTGACGAAGCCGAAATTGACCAGCTCAAAGGACATCAGGCGCTGATTTCAAATTTGCAGATCAACGCCCATTGCCCGGCATCAATTGCAAAACTGATGCAGAAAAAGGTCATCAACATTGCATACGAATACATTGAAGACGAAGATGGAAGTAAACCTGTTGTGCAGTTGATGAGTCAGATTTCGGGCAGTACTTCCATCATTCTGGCCAACGAGTACATGAGTAAATCGCGCGATGGAAAAGGTGTTTTGCTTGGCAGTGTGACAGGCATTTCGCCTGCAGAACTGGTTATTCTGGGATCGGGAACTGCTGCCGAATATGCTGCACGTGCCGCGTTGGGGCTGGGAGCCATTGTAAAGGTCTTCGACGACAATATCAGTTCATTGCGAAAGCTGGAAGATAAACTTCCGCAGCGAATTTTCACATCGGTGTTTTATCCGAAGGTGATGAAAAAGGCCCTCAAATCGGCTGATGCCGTGCTTGGTGCAATGCCGGTTGGTATGCCGCCATCGTTCCGTATTTCGGAAGATATGGTCAAGAAAATGAAACCCGGATCGGTAATTATTGACTTAAACGTGAGTCAGGGAGGTTGCTTCGAAACTTCGCACTGTACCGACCTGAACAACCCTACATTTGTCGAGCATGGAGTTATACATTATTGTGTGCCAAATGTTCCGGCCATAGTTGCCCGCACCGCTTCCATCGCTCTGAGCAACATTCTGATTCCGATAATCATTGCAATCGGCGAAATCGGCGGAATTGACAATTACATTAAAAATTCAAAAAGCTTCCGGAAAGGAGTTTACATCTACAACGGCCTCCTGACAAATTCTGCTTTGGCCGAAAAATTCAATTTGCCGTATAAAGATCTTGATCTTTTACTGACTGTTTATTAGGCAAGTTCGCACATTATAAGTTAAAAAAATAAGGTAATGAAAGTATTGGTAGACATCAGAGATGATAAAGCAGCTTTTGTGTTGGAGTTGCTAAACAGCTTATCGTTTGTTAAAGTAAAATCTATAACAGATGAAAAAGCGCAATTAATGGAAGAAATTAAAGAAGCGGTGGAAAACGTGAAATTGGTCAAGCAAGGTAAGTTAAGACCAAAACCACTTAAAGAGCTACTTGATGAATTATGAGATTCTTACCATTGCACCGTTTGACAAGCAGTTAAAGAGGTTAGCGAAAAAATATCCGTCCATTAAAAATGATATTGCTAAACTTGGCAGAGAACTCTCCGAAAATCCGGCCCTTGGTATAGAGATATTTCCAAATTGCTACAAAATACGACTTGCCATAGCGAGCAAAGGAAAAGGCAAGTCTGGTGGGGCAAGGGTAATAACCCATATTCATATTTCGAAAAATACTGTTTATTTGCTTAGCATCTACGATAAATCGGAACGGAATAACATTTCAGACAACGAAATCAGGGAACTTTTAGCTTCCATTTAAATGTCTGCTCTGTTCAGTCTTCAACTAATATCAACATCGAAATTCCGGCAACTTCGATTTCTCTTCCTTCAGGATAAAATGTACCGGCCTCGTCGATATTGGTTCCCATGGCCACCAGCCTCCATTTGATGTGTTTCTTTTTTGGAAATGAAATAGGATGCGCATTTCCGTTAAACACGAGCAGAATGGTTCTCCATTCATCGCCGTTGGCATGGTTTACCAACACGTAAGATGCAACTCCGGGCATGTAATCGTCCGAAAAAATCAGGTGTTCCCGAATTTGGTTCGAACGGGTCATTCTGAATGCCGGATGATTTTTTCTCAGTTGAATAAGATCCCTGTAATATTTATAAACTTCAGCGAAAGTATGCTTCCGGTTCCAGTCAATTTGATTGATCTTATCGGGCGATTTGTACGAATTGTGGTCTCCCAGTTTGGTGCGGGCCATCTCAACACCGGCATGAAGGAACGGGATTCCCTGCGAAGTGATGACCAACGCGCCTGCCATCATTACCATGCGGTTAATTTCTTCGTCGCTTGCTACCGCGCTGCTCATTACCAGCTTGTCGTACAACGTAAAATTATCGTGGCACGAGGCATAATTGACACATTGCCAGGGTTCTTTGGCCCATGGCGATTTTGAACGATCGACATAACCATACACAATCTGCGGATGGAAGCAGGCTGCGGTAATGCCAAATTTAATGGTTTCTTCCTGAACAGTTTGTCCGCTAACAAAACCGGTGCTGCGTGGATTAAAGTTATTGCCCTTGATACCGTCGCGAAAATCGTCGTTAAAAACAGCAATCCGGTCAAGTCTGGAAACATTGGTTTTTATGGCACGCTGAGTTTCGTCAAAAGGACTCGAATCGGCCGCCCATCCTTCGCCGTACAATAAAATTTCAGGAGAAATGGCATCCATTTTTGCCCTGATTTGGTTCATCGTGTCCAGATCGTAAATGCCCATCAGGTCGAACCTCACGCCGTCGATATGAAATTCTGTCACCCAGTAGCAAAGAGAATCGAGAATGTATTTTCGCACCATGGCCCGCTCGCTGGCAATTTCGTTTCCGCAGCCGCTCGCATTCGAAAAAGTTCCATCCGGTTTTTGCCGGTAATAATAGCCCGGAGCAGTTTGGTTAAAACATGATCGGCGGGTCAGCGCAGTGTGATTGTAAACAACATCGAGCACAACACCAATTCCGGCACGGTGAAGCGATTGAACCAGCATTTTTAATTCAGTAATTCGCGAAGTCGTTTTGGGATCGTTTGAGTAACTTCCCTCGGGAGCGTTGAAGTTTTGCGGATCGTAGCCCCAGTTGTACGATTCATCGGGCGCATTTTCATCAACAGTCGAAAAATCGCTTACCGGAAGCAAATGCACGTGGGTAATGCCGAGTTCCTTTAAATGGTCGATACCGGTTTTCAGGCCCTGCGGCGAAAGTGTTCCCTCTTCTGTAAATGCCAGGTATTTGCCTTTGTTCTTTATTCCTGAAGTAGTTGAGATGGAAAAATCGCGGACATGCAACTCGTAAATAATGGCATCCACAGGATTCAAACATTCAACCCGCTTATCTTCCGGCCAACCATCCGGATTGGTTTCCTCCGGATCAAATATCAGCCCACGATGGCCGTTGGTTCCCACTGCGCGGGCATCCACGCCGGGAGTCTCGTTCAGCCATTCGCCGTCGTTTACACGGATGGTATAGTAAAATCCTTTTAAATCACCGTTCAGTGCAAAGGTCCAGGTTCCGTTTTCAGCACTGATAAACTGATCGATGCGGATGGCTTCCCCTTCGGTGCTGTGTTTGTAAATGCGCAGTTCGACCTCTTTTGCCGTAGGCGCCCAAACACGTATATTCGTTTTTTCTTTTGAATAGGAAACGCCCAAATCGTTTCCGCTATAATGCGGAAAAGTCGAAAAATCAACGCCATTAAATTTCCAATCTCTCATCCAGGTTCTGCTTTTTATTTTTTCTTCGGAAAGTTTAAGTATAATTTGAGTGTTTCACCTAAGTTACAAGGCTCTTCCGGAGTTTTACACTGTTCGATTTCCATTTGCGGCCATCAATATCCGAAACGTGGATTCGCGCCCAGTAAAAACTTTTAATTTCCCGGTCGTACAGGTGAAATGTGGCGGTTTCTAAGCGCATTTGGTGGGTTATTCCGGGATTCAGGAAAAGCGGAAAAACCTGCTGCCCTTTGATACCGTTTAGTTTGAACTTTCTTTTCGTCCATATTTTGCGGAATTCAAGTACCGGTGCATCTAGGTCGGCCTCGTGTTTTCCGATGTTCCGAATGGTAATTGTCAGTACATTTGGCCGGAAAAGCCGGTCTTTATCGAGATGGACGTCAATCTTCACTTTTTTCAAAAACCTAAAAAAGCGACCGAAATTTCTTTTTTTCTGAAAATACTTCCAGGTTTCCCAGCCAATGATCAGAAACAAAATAACCGACAAAACTGCAATAATCCGGATAAGTAAAAGCTTTTCAGGATCAATTCCATTGCCTGAAAACAAAGCAAGCGGATCGAATAAAAACATGTTAAAATACCAACTATCCATACCATTACCAGATTGACTGGCAAAAATAGAAAAAGTACAGCGATAAATGCAGGACTTTTTCCGATTCGGCGATTTCGTGGTGTTTTTCCTTTCAGTAAGAATGATTGGTTTTACCGAAAGGGTTCTCAGGTCGGAGAATTAATCAGGGAGAACTACAATTGCCACGGGACGGTCGTATTTTGCCCGGGGCGATGATCTTTGCTCCCGGGGCGGATTCCCGATGCCCGGGACGGGAAAAAACAAGCCCGGGGAAGCCACATTTTGCCCGGGACGGCGAAAAATCGCCCGGGGCCAGTAGCAGCGCGGTGTTTAGAAATAATATTGAAAAAACCGATTGATCACGATGATCAATAAACATAACTTGTTACTTTTAACACGTCAAAAGGTCAAAGCAAAAATAAATTGGGAAAGCGGGTTGAAAACCATCAAGGCTTCAGGAAAATACTATAAGTTCTCCGCTATTTCCTAGTTATGGGGCAGTTTAATCGCTCCTTGAAATTGTTTCGGTTTTAGACAAAGTTTTTAAATTGACATTTTTGGCTGATTGAGAGAATTTCGTAGTTTGACAGAGCGGAGCCGTTTGACAGGTATTTTAAAAGTTTGGTTTCGAGCCGTTTGAGATAATTTCTCGTGATGAAAGATTCGAGTCATTTGACAGGTTTTTAAAAATTGGTTACGGGGTTTGACAAGTTCCCGTTTTCATAAACTTCGTTGTCAAACTAACGGAGAAATTAGTTGAGAGATTTTTACTATTTGATTAAGAATTTGTGGCGGGACTGATATCTTTCTGAGAGAAAAATAAAAAAAATGCAATTTCAAACGACTGAAAACCGCCTCCATAAAAGCAACAATTACTAATTGATAATAATAATGAAATTACATCAAATTCTATTTTTAAGCATTTTATTTCTTTTCTTATTAAGTTCCTGTGAAAAAGAAGAAGACCATCCTATTGTTTTGGCAGGTATCTATAATACTGATATGATTTATTACGAATATAGTCCTTCATTACAACTTCAATTCCAAACAGATTCATTAAAAGAGTTAAAATACGGGATTGATTCAATTGATATTGATTCAGATGGCAGTTTTGATTTTCTAATTAGTCAAAGGATAAACTTGAATTGGAATGATAACATACCAAGAGGGTATCTAGAAAAATACAATTTCCCTTTTTGTGGTTTAAGTCTTAAAAATGGCTTGGAGATAGCTTACAAAAATGAATCTTTTCCCACAGGTTTAGGCACATCGAGTAGCACAATGTGGGTTGATACTTTACCTTATGAAAAAAGAATAGATAAAATAATGGACTGGCATGATTCGAACCTGCATCCCTTAGATTATAAGGGATATTACAACAAGACAATTTGGATGTGTGGAGTTCCCCCCGGATCAGCTTGGTGGGGGTCTTACGGATATTGGCATTATTTGTTGAATGTGGAGATGTACATTGGGGTACGTATGAAAATTAATTCGGAATATAAATTTGGATGGGTTAAAGTGAAGGTGAATTCACAGGATAATTTTGAAATTTTAAGTTATGCAATTGAGAAATAAAATAACAGTTGCTTACAAATAGTATATTGTCTGGAACTAGAAACGTATTTCCGGACGCAGTTTTTTAACTTCGTTGACAAATCAGCGGAGAATTCGGCTGAGAGAGTTTTGTAATTTGACACGAAATTCGTTGATAGACAGAGATTTTAGTTGACAAAAAACTAATGATTGAAAACCGACCCCATAACAGCAAAATACCCGCAAGCCGGGGGTTTCAGCTTCGTTGACAGGAAATTGAAATTTTGAAATGCAAATCTTCGTAGGAAGTTCATCGGCAAACTCCCGCCCTGCGTGTATTTGCGAAACGTTGAATCTAAAAAATAAAAACATGACTGAATATAAAGGAATAAAAACATTTGATGAACTCATAGAAAAAGAGCACGGCAAAATTGGAACTGAAAGCCGAAATGAATATGAAGAAGGCGCTCAAATGTTCATCGTAAGCGAGATGCTTAAGGAAGCAAGAAAAAATGCGAATATGACTCAAGAACAACTCGCGATAAAAGCCGGAACCAAGAAAAGCTATATTTCAAAAATTGAAAATGCTAAAGGCAATATTCAATTATCGACACTGATCCGGATTTTCGAGAAGGGTCTAAATAAAAAGGTCGGACTGACATTCTTGTAACCAATAACGCACCATAACAGCAAACTCCACGGCAAATGCTGTAAAGTACCGGCCCGAAGTTCCCGGATATTTGAGTGCAAGTCGCAGCCAACAAGCGACAATTTCCTTTAAAAATGCAGTACCTCTTTGATTTTTTTATAGCCGGTTTTGCTGACTTTTAGCTTGGTTTTGTCCTTGTCTTTCAGGATCACCACGTATGATTCCTTTTCGTACTGCTGAATTTCAGCGATGTTGTCAACCTGAACAATGAAGGAGCGATGGATGCGGATGAAGTTTTTCGGGTCGAGATAAGTTTCGAAATACTTCATTGTTTTCTGTTTCATGTGGCGGCCATCGTGGGTGTAAATCATCACATAATCGTCGAGCGATTCGATGTAGCGGATTTTATCGACAGTGATGATGTGTATTTTGTGCCGGTCTTTTACCACCACCCGGTCGATGTGCTCTTCTCCGGGGCGGAAGTTGGTCAGTTCCTCCAGCTTTTCTATGTTGTTTTCGTTGTGCTGAATGTGGTGAACCACCTTTTCGATGGCCTTCTGCATCCGTTCTTTCGAAAATGGTTTCAGCAGGTAATCCACCGCGTTGAGTTCGAAAGCCTTCAGTGCATATTGGTCGTAGGCAGTGGTGAAAATAATCTGCGGTATGTGATCGAGCAGTTCAATCATTTCGAAACCGGTAATTTTTGGCATCTGAATATCAAGAAAAACCAGGTCGGGCTTTTTCTCGTTGATGGCTTTTACGCCGTCGAAACCATTTTCACATTCGCCGATAATTTCAATGTCGGGCTGGTCTTTTAAATACGAGCGTAAAAGGTTGCGGGCCAGTTCTTCGTCTTCAATAATAAGGGTTTGTAATTTTTCGCTCATGACACTGCTTGTTTTTGTGGTATGATTAATTGTACTTCAAATTTAGTTTTGTGATCAGTAATTTTGATCAGATCGGGTTGATTGTAAATAATCTGCATCCGCTGCCGGATGTTTCTCAGGCCAATTCCTTCGCCTTTGCGTTTGATCGTATCTGCATCGTAATCGTTTACGATCGCTATTTTCAACAGGTTGCCCTCACACACACAAGAGGTATTGATGGTGACTTGTTCGGTGGTTTCGTAAACTCCGTATTTTATGGCATTCTCGAACAAAGGTTGCAAAATCATGTTGGGAATTTCAGCCTCCAGACATTTTGAATCAATTTCAAATTCTGCATTCAGTTTTTTCCCGAAGCGCACCTTTTCGATGCTCAGGTAAAGTTTGATATTTTCAAGCTCTCTCGAAAAAGGAACCATTTCCTTCTCATTGTGCATGAGCGAATACCGCATAAAAGTGGAAAGGTTGATCACCATTTCCTGCGCCTTTTCAGGATTACTGACCGTTAAAGATGAAATGGAATTCAGGCTGTTGAACAGGAAATGCGGGTTGATCTGCGATTTCAGCGCCTGCAATTCAGCCTCGCGCAGCAAGGTTTTGTATTCAACCTCTTTCTTGATTTTTTCTTTCAGGCTCTGGTAATAATTAACGGCATAGAAAAAAACGAGGTAAATGGCGTACATCAGATAACCTGCAAATATTTTCGATGGAAGTCCATTTTCCAGGAAACTATTATCTTCAGTAATAAATGGCTTAAAAATGGCAAAACTGATGTAAACCCAAATGGCGCAAAGAATTGAAGCTGCAATGAAATGGAACAACAGCAAACGCCCAACCGTAACTTCTTCGAGACTGTTGTACCTGATACTGTACCAGATGCTCGATCCCATTAACGGGTATAAAACGTAGTTTGTGCCTGTATCGAGCAGCGAATAAGTCAACGGCACATTGTACCAAAATACCTGAAGAATGATGTTGATGGCAGATATTACACCCCAAAACAAAACATAATAGAGTAAAAGCTTATAGTTATTTGTTAGTGGGTGTTTCATCCTTAAAAGTGTTTCACTTCAATGCCTCCAAAAATGGAAATGCCTTTAATTACAATGGTTTTGGAAGGATCGTAATAACGTTCGTTGAACGTATCGCCGCGCTTGTCGGTAAAGGCGCCGAAAATGGTGGTCACTTCATTTCGCACATTCCAGTCCATTGGAATTTTGAATCCGCATCCGCCGAAAACGCTTACGCAATCGATGACCGCGCCTCCTGGAACCATACTGGCTTTGCGCATGTCGAATTCCATTCCGCCAAATATCGAGGTGGCTTTTCCTCCTTTGAATGCCTGTGAATTGATAAATATTTCGCGTCCTCCGAAGATGACAAAATCATCAAAACTGTCGGCTGAATTGTCATTCGGCACATCCAATACCGCCGGATCGCTAACTTTTGGGTTCCGTAGACTATCGCGGTGACGCAGTAGCAAGGCTACTCCGATGGCTACCAATATCAAAGGCCAGTATATTTTCCTAATTTCATGCGGAACCGTAATCAGTTCGGGAACCATAAAAAATGCACCAATCACAATTAAAATTGTTCCTCCGGTTCGGTTTCCGCCAATTAGCGACAAAACACCAATTCCGACCAGCAGCATTTGCCACGAAATAAGCAAATCAGAAACCGATTCAGGAATCAGGTTTAATTTTTCAAGAATCATGATGCACCCAACCACTATCAGGATGATGCCAAAATAAAATCGTTTATTGCTACTTCCTCGTTCCATGTCTAAACGTTTTTTTGTTACAAATGTAATTACTATCAGTTGCCGGTTAATCACAGATCGGTAAAACGACTGTTCTTATCGGTTAAGCCCGGATTCTCTGATCATTCAGAATAATTTTGTGAGAATAATGATGCCGATAATAATTAAAACTAACGGCAGGAAGATAATCATTAATATTCCGGGAAGAATCAGAAAATGCGGAATAAAAATCAGTATGAGCAAAACAAGCAGCAATGCACCGAAGAAACGTCGCCCGGCAATCAGCACAATTCCGGCAAGGATTATTAATAGTGGAACCGTTGCCCCAACTGACCAATGCACCAGATTACCAAAAAAATGACCGATTCCGGCAAACAATTCGCCCACTCCGGGAAGGTTAATGTCCCATCCGCTTTTGCTCAAAATCCATAGAATGCCAAAAATGATCAGCACATAGGCCCAAAACGAGCCTGAATTGCTCCTGTGTTCACAATGTTTTTCCATTGCCTGTATTTTTAAATCTGAAGTAAAAGTAAGATGCCGGCAATACTGAAAACATCTCTGATCGGTCAGTAAAAGTCTAAAATCGGTGAATGGAAAGAAAGGCAGGGAAAGATGGAAGACGGGAGATGTGGCGACAAGGAGACGTGGCGACAAGGCGAGGGGAAGGAGATGTGAAGATTAGAAAAGCGCCTTTAGGTTCGCAATATGTGTAGTCTCGGAATTTGGCAGGCTGAAACCCTTCCGCGCGGGGATGTTTTCAATATTTGGGTTATTGTATCTTTCGAGTGCGGCAATTTTTAATTTCAATATAGTGGTATTGTAAAATTGAACTTGCTTCCTTTTCCTTCTTCAGATTCCAACCAAACTGTGCCTCCCAGAAATTCAACCAAACTTTTTGAAATCGCCAAACCGAGTCCATTTCCACCAAACTTTCGTGTATAAGCTGTTTCAACCTGACGAAAACGCTCGAAAATTGTATTGTGGTATTCTTCAGGTATTCCAATTCCTGTATCCTGAATATAAAACCGAACGAAATTTCCGGTCGAAATTATTCCTATTTCAACGTAGCCGGTCTCTGTAAATTTGATCGCGTTTTCGATCAAGTTGCCCAAAATCTGCCTAAGTTTGGTTTCATCAGTTTCAATTACAATTTCTTTCGACGTGTCAATATCACCGGGCCTTAATTCAATTCCTTTTTTAATTGCTTTTAATGAGAATTCATTAATAACTGAAGTGACTAATTTATTTACAGAAAATTTTCGCTTTCTGACTTCCACCTGTCTGGCTTCAATTTTCGAAATATCCATAATGTTGCTGATAACAGAAAGCAAACTGTTCCCGTTATTGCTGATGATTTGTGCAAATTCGGAACGTTGTTCATGTGAAAAATAAGGATCTACAACCAACTCGGCAAATCCAATAATCGAATTAAGCGGTGTACGAATTTCGTGGCTCATGTTGGCAAGAAAAAATGATTTGAGTTTATCCGATTGTTCCGCGTGTTCTTTTGCCAGTAAAAGTTCTTCGGTACGTTGGGCAACTTTTAATTCAAGATTTTTGTTTGCCTCCTCAATTATTTCATTTCTATGATCCAACTGCTGGTTGAGAAAAAAATCTTTCCTTGTATAAAACTCGATATAGTATGCCGCAAACATTCCAATTAGGTTGGCTGATACAAAGAAATAATTATTGCTTATTATCATCTCCGTGGTTGTATTTGAAAAGAAAATTTCTCCAATATTTAGAAAAAGGAGTACAAGCCAACCTGCAATTGTTGCCAGAAAAAAACGTAGTTTAATGAAGAAATATCCTGCCGAAAAAATCAACATCATGCCGGCGTAATAGGAGTAGTTTTCAGGAGCTGCAATCGTCATAACCGCAATACCTGCGCCCCCTGCAATAAAGCATACAAATATAAGTTCCTGCCATATTCGTATAA
Organism: Chitinophaga pinensis; assembly: GCA_945897845.1. Taxonomy (GTDB): domain Bacteria; phylum Bacteroidota; class Bacteroidia; order Bacteroidales; family Prolixibacteraceae; genus Aquipluma. Next base: position 11,153 of record CAMDGL010000072.1, read on the forward strand.
AGTATTTGCTAAAAGAGAAAAAGAGCACGAAGGTCAATAACGGAATTACAATTCCAAACCGGATCAAGTGAAAAAGGGACTGATATTGTTGAGCAACCAGTTGGTCGAGATAGCCAAAGATACCATATAAAAAAGTGATCAATAAAAAAGCTACCCTAAATTGAATCAGTGAATTGTGAAAATATTTAATCTGAAAGATTCTCTCGCTCTCATCAGGAAAAGACAGGGTAAACTTGTTAAATTCCATTTCCGGAAGCGTTTCCTTTTCCTGACATTCAGCAGTTTGTTTTTCCAAATCTTCAAAAGAAAGTTTTTTCATAATCATTCGCCTCTTGCTTGTTGCAATACAAATATAAAATTAATACTACTACTGCCTTACAATGGTATAAATTCCTGAGGCCTTTTTCGTGCAGATCTATCTATTATTCATCATTGGAATCGTAAAACTGAACGTACTTCCTTTTCCAACTTCACTTTCGGCCCAGATTTTACCACCGTGTTTGTCCACAAATTCCTTGCACAGGATGAGTCCCAATCCGGTTCCCTTTTCGTTTTGTGTGCCAGTCGTAGAATGGTTCTGATCAATACGAAACAGTTTTGAAATCTCATCACTTCCTATTCCAACACCATTGTCGGTAACTGATACGAGCAACTCATTATTGTTTTGCTGTGCTGTAATTGTAATTTCTCCTTCAGGATGGGTATATTTGATTGCGTTCGAAATCAGATTTCGCAGAATGGTTTCAAGCATTGCCCTGTCAGCAAAAACAAGCAACCGTTCGGGCAATTCAGTAAAAATAGAAATGCCTTTATTTTCGGCTGAATCATTCAATAATCGCGAAACATTCGTCACCAATAAACCAAAATCAATCTCTTCCGGCGAAAACTCCATTCTTCCGGTTTGCGAGCGCGACCATTCCAGTAAATTGACCAGTAAATCCATGGCTCGTTCCGAAGAATCCTGAATGATTCCGGCAAATCGTTCTATTCCAACGTAGTCTTTTTCCAAAATATCACGAACCAGTAAGTTGCTAAATCCAACAATACTTTGGAATGGGCTTCTTAAATCGTGGGCAATGATGGAGAAAAATTTGTCTTTGGTATCATTCAGTTCTTTTAGTCGGGCTTCGCTTTTCCGCAGTGCAAATTCGACTTGTTTTTTTTCGCTGATATCCTGAAACGATCCCTGAATTTTCTCAATATTTCCATCATTGTTCCAAATGGCTTCGCCTATTGCACGCGCCCAAATCCGTTTCCCTGATGCATTAATTATTTCCAGTTCTTTATCAAAAGAAATTCCCTCTTTTGCACAATCATTTACTGCATTGGTGATTGTTTCAACCCACTCGGGCGCATAAAACGATATTGCTTCTGTTAATGTTGGGTAAAATCCTTTCTGTTTTCCGTGGATTCTGGCAACTTCATCTGACATTATTACCTTTTTTTCAGTCAGATTTAAAATCCAGCCTCCAAATTTTGCAGATTCACCCGCGATGCGGAGAAGTGAATAATTACTGCTCAGTTCGGCCTCAGCTTCCTTCCGTTGGGTGATCTCGCGTACAAACGAGAGCAGTTCATCATTGGATATCGGAACAATTCGGTTTTCAAAATATTCACGTTTCCCGTCTGTAATAAGCTCATATTCCATGGTTGCCATCTTGGCTGTCTGACAGGCAATGCCAACTGTCTCCATTATCTTTTGGGCCACATCCGGCGGGATTACTGCAGCAATATTCTCCCCAAGGAACAATTCAGGAGAAACATAAAATTTGGAATTGGCCGGAGCATGATAATCGAGTATATAACCTTGTTTATTTATCCTGAAAAGAATATCCGGATTAACTTCATTGATGACGCGATTTTCCACCTCGCTTTTACGGAGGGCTTCCTCTGTCTTTTTAAATTCGGTGATATCGACTGCCACCAAAATACATTTGCGTCTTTTTTCTAAAACAATCCCTTCGAGGTAAACGAAGCGGAGCAGATCGTCCTGAATAGATAAACTTATTTCGCAGGTTTGTTTGGTATTTGTTTCAAATGCCTTGTCTAAGAAGTCATTAAAAACAGGCAGGCTTTCAGTTAAAATATATTGTCTGAAGTTTTGGTTAACCAGTAACGAACGCTCTTTTTTAAGCAGGTTGGC
>CAMDGL010000073.1 GCA_945897845.1 Chitinophaga pinensis
TTAGGCGGCGGAACCGTAAAATGTGCACACGGAATCATGCCTGTTCCGGCTCCGGCAACCGCCTTGATCGTGGAAAATGTTCCGGTGAAATTGGGTTTGGTTCAGCACGAAGCAACCACGCCAACCGGTGCCGCCATTTTAGTGGCAACCGTTGATGAATTTACAGAACAAATCAACTTCCCGATTACAAAAACGGCCTATGGAATCGGTCACCGCGATGTTTCTGAAGTTCCAAACGTTTTGCGTGTATTTCTTTCTGAAACAGAAACAGCCGTAAATGATGTTAAGGAAGAAATTGCAACGGTACTGGAATGCAACATCGACGATATGAATCCCGAGCGATACGATTTCATTCTGGAACAGCTGTTTAATGCAGGCGCCAGCGATGCCTGGATGGTTCCGGTTATCATGAAGAAATCGCGGCCTGCCAACCAGTTAAACGTTTTGTGTGCTCCTGAAAAAGTGCAGAAAATGAAGCACATCATTTTTACTCACAGCACTACCATCGGACTGCGGGAATACCCGGTAAAAAAAAGTATGTTGACGAGAACAGAGAAAATTGTAGCAACTAAATTTGGAGATGTGCGCGTAAAACAGAGCGTTTTTGAGGGAAAAGTGGTTCGGACGAAACCCGAATTTGATGATTGCAGAACAATTGCCCTTCAGGGAAAAATAAGCATTGACGAGGTGGAAAAAGAAGTTTTTAAAAACTTATAAAATGACACTTACCGACATATTCGAAAAATACAAACATGGTGAGGTTGACTTGCCCGAAGCATTGCAAATGGTGTCGAACCATGGAATTGAAGAAATGGGTTTTGCGACCATCGACACCGACCGCTTGCACCGCACAGGGCTACCCGAAATGATTTATGCTGCCGGAAAAACAAACGGACAGGTAAAGCAAATTGCCGAACGAATGTACCAAAAAGGCATTGACGTACTGGCAACACGTGCAACTCCCGAAATGTTTGCGGCAGTTAAGGAGGTTATTCCAAATGCGGAATTCAACGAACTGGCAAGAACAATCAGCTTTAAACATCAAATAGTTCAGAATACAAAAGGATATATTGCCGTGGTTGCAGCAGGAACATCGGACATGCCAGTGGCCGAAGAGGCTGCCGAAACTGCCCGTTTTCTGGGGAACGAGGTGAAAACCATTTACGATGTAGGTGTTGCCGGTATTCACAGGCTTTTTCATAAGCTGGACATTATCCGGGGCGCACGCGTAATTATTGTGGTGGCCGGAATGGAAGGCGCTTTGGGTAGCGTTGTTGGCGGACTGGTGGATAAACCGGTAATCGGAGTTCCGACAAGTGTCGGATATGGATCTAATTTTCAGGGTTTATCGGCATTGCTTTCGATGCTGAATAGTTGTGCCAGCGGAATTTCAGTAGTTAATATCGACAACGGATTTGGGGCGGCCTGTCAGGCTTCCCTTATCAATAAGCTTTAAAACTATGAACGAATTACATTTACTTCTGATTACAGCTTTGTCGCTGGGTTTTATTCACACCTTGCTTGGCCCCGACCACTATTTGCCATTTATAGTTTTAAGCAGGGCACGTAAATGGTCGCTTTCCAAAACATTGTGGATAACCGCATTTTCCGGAATCGGGCACATTGCCGGCTCGGTAATACTTGGTATTGCCGGAGTTGCCCTTGGTATCAGCCTGAGTAAACTTGAATTGATTGAAGCTACACGGGGCAATTTAGTGGCTTGGATGCTCATTGTTTTTGGATTCTTTTACACCGTTTACGGAATATTTCATTACTTGAAAAAGGGGCATCACATGCATTTACCAAAGTTCCTGCTTCCGAAATTGATACGGAAATACCGCCATTTACCAACCACCGAAGCCGAAGAAGTGAAGGAAGATACCACCAAACTTACGCCGTGGATCTTATTCCTGATTTTTGTTTTTGGGCCTTGTGAAGTGCTGATTCCGTTGTTGATTTTTCCCGCATCGGAACACAATTGGTTTGGGGTATTTGCAGTTTCCACACTTTTCGGTATTGCCACCATTGCCACCATGCTGCTGACCGTTTTTGTAGGTTACACGGGCACTTCGCTCATCCGTTTTAAGCAGGTAGAAAAATACATGCACATGATTGCCGGATCTGTAATTTTCATTTCAGGAATTGGCATTCGATTTATGGGCTGGTAATTTTGTCTTAAACTTACCTGCCGGTTTTCTGTTTAAAGTCTATACTTTTGCTGACTTTTTATTTAAACCCGTTTATGGATTTTAAGACTTTTTCGATTTACAAGCCCAAAATGGAGTACCGCCGTTTTGGCAAGACCAATAAAATGGTGAGTGTGATTACTTTGGGCGGTATGCGCTTTAAACATACAGGACAAGAGCCCCGTGAAACTATCCCGCAGGATACCCTGGATCAATGCCGCGACACCGTTGAAAAAGCCCTGGCACAAGGCATCAACCTGATCGAAACAGCCTACGGATATGGCAAAAGCGAACACGCATACGGATTGGTTCTGAATGATGAACTTAAAATCAAACGCGATTCGTACTTTTTGATGACCAAAGGGAATCCGAAAACTGCCGAAGAAACCCGGAAACTGGTCGAAAAACAGCTAAAAGCGCTGAAAACTGATTATTTGGATTTTTATGCCTGGCACGGAATCAACACTCTGGAAATACTCCAAATGGCTTGTGCAAAAGGCGGTCCGGTTGAAGAGCTGCTGAAATTGAAAGAAGAAGGAATTATCGGGCACGTTGGTTTCAGCACCCACGCTCCGCTTGATGTAATTCTTAAAGCCATTGAAACCGATTTGTTCGACTTTGTAAACCTTCACTATTACTATTTTTTCCAGCGAAACAAAGCAGCCATCGATTTGGCTGAATCGAAAGACATGGGCGTATTTATTATTTCTCCCAACGACAAAGGCGGACAGTTATTTAACCCACCACAAAAACTGAAGGACTTAACTGCACCGCTTCACCCGATTCATTTTAATGCACGTTTTTGCCTGAGCCATTCTGCTATTCATACGTTGACATTTGGGCTTCCGGTAACTGCTCAGTTTGATCACATTAACGGCATTTTTCCAGCTCCGGCTCCATTTTCTCCTGAAGATGCCAAAATCAAACAACTGCTCGACGACCAAAAGCTGCTCGATCCATATTCCGGGTTCGATCCATATTGTATGGAAAATGATCCTTCAGGGTTAAATATTCCTGAAATATTACGTTTTAGAACTCTCTGGAAATGCTACGATATGAAGGACTTCGGACTTTACCGCTACAACATGTTTCAGGAAAAGGACCACTGGTTTCCGGGCAACTTTCCGACCGAAGAGAATCTGAAACAGGTTGATTTGAGCCGCTGTCCGGCAGACATTCCGTTGATTGATCTGATAAAAGAAACACATGTGGGATTGTATCGGGCAAAGGAGAAAGTGTAAAATTTAATTCTTCTTTTATCGAGAAATTGTAATTTTACGAAAAAAAGAACATGGATTTACAGAATCGAAAATTGACTTTTGTGAAAGAATTTCTCAATATTCAAAATGAGGATATTATGGATCGTTTCGAAAAATGCTAAAAAAGAGAAAAAAAAAGTATTGAAAAAGACTTCCAACCCATGTCTTTGAATGAGTTCTATAAACGAATCGATCAATCGATGCTTGATTCAGAAAATGACAGGCTAACCAATATTGACGAACTCATAAAGGAAATCGACGGATGGGGTTAAAAATTTACTGGACAGACTTTTCAAAAAGTGAACTCCACCAGATTTTCGACTACTAAAAAGAAACCGCAAGTGCAAGAATTGCTAATAAACTTGTACTTGAAATTACTCAGGCGGTATTAATATTACAAAAACAGCCAAATATTGGACAAAGAGAAGAGCTATTGCTCAACAGGAATGAAGAATTCCGATATTTGGTTCACAAAAATTACAAGGTTTTCTATTGGTTCGATAAGGCTAAAGATCGGGTTGAAATTACCGACATCTTTGATACGAGACAGAATCCGGTAAAAAATAGCAAGAGGCAAATTTTAACTGATACAGTTGAAGGACGAACCCAAAGATGTATTGGCTGAGGCCAGTAAGGAAGTTGAAAGTATGTTATTGATTCGAAGCACTCTAAGGTCGGTATGATTTGCTCATGGAGCTTGGGGTACAAATAATAAAATCTGCTTGTCTTTGGCTTTCCTTGTCCAGCTCCTCTAGTTCATCCTGCTCAACAGAACCGATGGTTAGTATCTTTAATCCGGGATTGGAATTTTTTGCGGTACCATTCAACTCCCTGATGCCAGTCGCTGTGATATGATCCGTTAAAATGAATCAATGTTTTTCCGGCGGATCAATTTTTTAAGATAAAGTGTGCCATGGTTACATCTTTTACGGCCTGCGATTTTGGGAGATTTTGACCTCTGTGACCTTCTGCTTTTTTGAAAATATCAGTGTAACACTTCAATGTACTATCGTAAACCATCGGGTGCGGAACGATCCATCGTTTGGCATCTGCGTTAATACTATCCAGTTTTTCCAATCCTTTGCTATAAACCGTGCTGGCATACCGGCGCGGAATATTGGCTGCAACAAAACGAAGTTTATTTTTTTTGCAAAGTCGAGTAATGGTTTGTAGTCGGTCGGAAAATTTGTCCAGAGTTTGGCTTCCTCTTTCAGCGTTTTTTCTGAGACTGCGCCTGAAAGGTATTCGTCGATCTGATTTGGTCATCAGATTCAAACATTTCAGCGCTCAGAATGAGTTTTTCCTTTTTATCGGCATAGAGATCTTTGGAGAGCTCCTGTTCAAGCCAATGATCGATCGGATTATTGTGGAATTCGCCAAAGAGAATTACATCAGCCTCTTTTGCAGCTTCTGGAATCTGGGCATATTGTCTCTCTTTTCCTTTATAATCAAATATTTGATAGGCTTTTTTATCACTTTTAAAAGCAAATAAAAGCAGTGAAATGACGGTCAAAAACAGGATTTATTTCATGTTAGCAGATATAGCGGACTTTCTTTTCGATCCTAATAATTCGATCAATATAACCGTATCCAGGCAACAAGCCAAAGTATTGATAGGAAAAGGCAAAATTACTTCAAACCTTATTTGTCAGAAAAACCTTGATAGCACTTTAGTTCCATAATGTGCTAATAAGGTTAGAGTCATGGAAGAATTTGTTTTGTACTTTGAGGTTTTAATTTGAAACGGAATTATTGGTTTATTGGTTATGAATAGCCCAGACCTTTAGATCCGGGGGAAATGAGAAATAGACAATTCTCGGCTTTAGCCGAAATAATTAGATGTTTAGGCTAAAGGCGAAATAAGGATTAAAAGTGATATGAAAAAGGATTCCAACTTAACTAAAAAGATGGAATCCTTTCCATTTTAAGCTTTCATCAATCGGAAGAAGGTAAAGTTAGAGAAGTCTTTTATAGTGATTTTCGAGGTGTTTCCGCATGGCTTTACGAAATTTATCGGCATCGCGCAATCTCAATACTTCAACGAGTTCGGTATGCGAAACATATTTTTTATCAGCTATTGTTTTATTTATTAATCCACTCGTATAAACATAGTTGAATGCAGGTAAAAGCATCCGCTGAAATCCTTTTAGCGTTTCATTTCTGGTCATTTCATACAATTTACCATGAAATTGTATCTCATAATCGACATCAAAAAGGGTATTTGACGATGGAGAAATTTCGTTCTGAACGATTGAATAAAGCGCTTCAATATCTTCATCCGTGGCACGGTTTACCACAAGATCTGCCATTCCAACTTCAATAACCAATCTCATTTCGAAAACATCTTTCAAGGTCCCTTCATCCAGAATTCGTGGGATCATTGATTTCTGTAAAATGGATGACAAATCAGGACTTTTAATAATGGTACCGATGTGTTTTTTTGATTCAATGAGACCCATCGTTTTCAAGCGGTTCAGCGATTCACGAATAACAGTGCGGCTAACCCCCATTGCTTCTGAAAGTTCCATTTCCTTGGGGATAGGATCACCCGGGTTCAATTTTCGGTTGATAAAAATATCTATCAGGTTCATTTCAACTTTATCTACCAGGCTGCGTGTATCTATTAAAGGGATGAAATTTTTCATTTCATTGGTATCCATTGTATTGTAATTTGAGTTATTAATCTTTATGTATCAGCAGTTTCAATACTCCTGACAAACTTACATTAAAAAAACATTCATTAGAAACAGCCTTTCAAAACTTTTGAATAGCTATTTGGCTTCATTCAATTTGTGTTTGGAAACATACCTGGAATTCTTTTCCCACGCCAGTTTCATGAGATGTTCCGTTATGGTTTATTTAAAATCTTTGATAATGAGCATTTTTTGTGTCAAAAAATGTGAAAAAATATTTTGAGATAATAAATTAATATCTATTTTTGCGTTGTGTTATGTCCTACATAAGACAATTAATTAGGCAAATGTAACAAAAAACTTTATTCGTATGAAAAAGCTTAATCAAAAATTGCTGTTTTTAAATTTATTTTTTCTGCTGGTACTTTTAAGTAGTAGTATTTCTGCTCAGCAAAAAGTAACAGGGAATGTGACCGACGCCGCTGATGGGAATCCAATACCCGGTGTTGCTGTGGTTGTGGAAGGGACTGCCATCGGAACTCTTTCCGATTTTGATGGAAATTATTCAATTGAAATTCCTTCTGGAAGTAACAAGTTAGTATTTTCAATGATTGGTTTTACCAATCAAATTATTACTGTTGGAACTTCTTCTATCATCAATGTTATTTTGCAAACGTCCAATACAGCTATCGATGAGGTAGTAGTCGTTGGATACGGTACACAAACCAGAAGTAAGGTAACTTCTTCGATTGCAAAAGTTGATATGAAGTTACTGGAAACAGGTTTGCGTTCCAACCCTGCACAGGCCTTAGCTGGTACAGTCTCCGGGTTGAGAGTGGTAACTGCAACGGGAAGACCGGGCTCGGTACCAGCAATTGTATTAAGGGGAGGTACCAATTTTGACGGTTCCGGTAGCCCGCTTATCATCATGGACGGACAGATTCGCGGTTCATTAAGCGACATCAATCCTGAAGAAATTGAAAGTATGGAAGTATTGAAAGATGCTTCGGCAACGGCCATATATGGAGCCCGCGCAAGCAACGGTGTAATTCTTATTACATCAAAGAAAGGTAAGGCTGGTGTTTCAACTGTAACTGTTAAGGTGAAACATGGCACGAACTACCTGAACACACCTTATGAATTTGTTGACGCAGAAAACTACATTAAATGGGCACGTCTGGGTGCTGAACAAGCCATTAAAAACGGAACTTTGACAGTGGGCAATGTGGCTGGGGCAGGTCCAAGAGGAACCGGCAATGTATATAAAGATGCCCAGGGCAATATTATCGATGGAAATTATGATTCAAGAGCAATCTGGAGTGTGATGCGACTGGATGCCAACAATCAGGAATTATTAAGCCAGCCGGGTTGGAAACAAATGAAAGATGTGATCAAAACGGCTGCCAACGGAAATTACGATCCCAATGGAAGCATCTACGATTTGATTTACAAAGATTTCAATTATGGCGATTATGGATTAAATAAAACCGCACAAACCCAGGATTATAACATCGGATTTACCGGTGGCAACGATCGTGGAAAATATTTCGCAAATCTGGGTTACTACGACGAAGGTGGTTTGTCGCTCGAAACTTTTTATAAAAGGCTCAATTTCGCATTTAACGGCGACTACAAAATTAAAGACTGGTTAACGTCCGAAAGTGGAATCCAGTTTGCAATGGCCAAATGGAAGAGCGAATCGCTGACAAATGGTGAAACCAACTATTGGGCACGTATGCTTTCGGCTCCTCCAACCATGCGTGGTACCAATGCAGCTGGTGAACTGCTGCTTGGCCGCGACAACAGTGACGGTAATCCGGCGTACAATGTCGATAAATATTTCAGGGGAAATCAATCCGATAAATTCACCTTGAATCAGGCTTTTAAGGTTGATATCACGAAAGGCTTATATGTGAAAGCAACCGGCATTGTAATGTATGATGAATCTTTTATCGAATCTTTCAATAAAGATTTCCGCACAGGTGTGCTGAGTCGTACCAATGCAAACACCGGTTGGAATAGGACAAGATCAACTTCAGCCTATTTTGACCGCACCGTTAGGCAAACTTATAATGCAATCGCGAATTATCAGACAAAATTCATGGAAAAGCACAGTGTTTCAGCCATGGCAGGTTTTGAATTTTACGATGCATATAACTATGGCGTTTCGGCTTCAGGTTCAGGAGCACCAACCGACGATTTCAGAGATTTGGGCCTGACACTGAATAACGCCGAACAACAAACCAGATCAACTGATTCATGGCATGTCAGAGAAAGAATTCTATCGCAGTTTGGACGTTTGAATTACGATTTTGACGAAAAATATCTCGTGGCATTTACTGTCAGAAGAGACGGTTATTCAAGATTAATCGGCGACAATCAGTATGGCGTATTCCCTGCCTTTTCCGCCGGATGGCTTGTTACAAAAGAAGATTTCATGAAGTCGTCACAAAAATGGCTTTCCTATCTGAAAATGAGAACGAGTTGGGGTAAAAATGGTAACGTCGGCGGAATCGGAACTTATGAATTACAAGGTTCGTACGGTTCACAAACTGCCTACAACGGAACGATCGGATTTTTACAAAGTGGTATTGCAAACCCTAACCTGAAATGGGAGAAAACCAATACTGTGGAGGTCGGCGCCGATATTGGTTTCTTCGAAAACAGAATTTATACCTCAATGGCTTTCTATAATAGAATTACCACCGACAAAATAGCCAGTGTTTTGCTGCCTACTTCAGCCGGCGTTTCAAGTGTTCGCACCAACAACGGTAGCATGAAGAACACGGGATTCGAGATTGAAGTTACCGGAAAAATTATCCAGAAAAAAGATTTCAAATGGCAGGTTAGCGGAAACGCTTCCTGGAATAAAAACACGGTTCTGAAACTTCCTTTCAACGGAAACGAAAACAACCGGCAAGGTGGTCAGCAGATTTACGATCCGGCAACAAAGAAAACTGTTTGGGTTGGCGGTTTGCAGGAAGGTCAGGAATGGGGAAGCGTTTATGGATTTGTTAGCGACGGCCTCATTCGGAATGCCGAAGATTTAGCCAACTACAACAAGGTTGACCTTGCCGCCGGACAGGTGTGGTACAATGCCAGCGCCGGGAAACGGGTTGCCAGCCAGAAAATTATGACGGCAAAAGGCCTGAATTTGGCAAATGGTTGGATCCCTACCCAAATGGGCGATGTAATGTGGAAAGATATTGATCAGAACGACACCATCGATACCAGGGATATGACCAAGCTTGGACGTGAAATTCCGCGATTAACCGGAGGTTTTACTTCAACCTTAAGCTATAAAAGATTTACATTCGTAGCCCGCGTCGATTTTGGTATCGGACATATTCAACAGGACTTAATGCATTTATGGGCTTTGAGCTGTGCACAGGGAGAATTTGCCCCAACGACTGCGGTTTACGACACATGGACACCGGATAACCCAAATGCGTCTCTTCCAAGATATCAATGGGCCGACCAATTGAATACAAAAAACTACGACAGGCCGAGCAGCATGTTCTGGAAGAAATCGGATTACCTTTCATTCCGCGAAGTATCCTTAAGTTACAGCGTTCCAACAGAACTATTGAAAAAAGTTAAAATGGGAGGTCTGGTGTTAACTGCTACGGGTCAAAATCTTGGATATTTAACCAATAAATTGCTGAACTTCCCTGAACGTACCGGAAATCAAAATGGCGCTTACATTATACCAACGCAATTGATCTTTGGTGCTGATATAACTTTTTAATCAGGAATTACAATATTCTAAATAAAGGATTATGAAAAATATAAAGTATTTAATATTGGCGGTAATAATTTCATTTACTGTCGCCTCGTGCGAGGATACACTTGATCTTGCTCCGGTAGATTATTTCGGCGATGGAAACTTCTGGCAGAATGAATCACAGGTTTCCAACTTTATGGTGGGTATCCACAAGCAACTCCGCGACAATCAGTTCATGTTTGTTCGGTTGGGAGAAATGCGTTCAGGTATTTACAGCAATGTCGATCGCCAGAATACATCGTTGAATGAATTGCAGATTATCGAGCAGCGCATTGACGAAAATTCAGCAGGAATTGGTTCATGGGCCGGATTTTACGGTCCGATTTTACAGTTGAATCTTTTTATCCAAAAAACAGAAGAAGTAACATTCCTGACAGCTGATAAAAAGAACTATCTCTTGGGTCAGGCCTACGGATTGAGAGCTTTCTATTATTTCCATTTGCTACGCACTTATGGTGGTGTACCACTTCGTCTTGAACCTGAAGTATTGAACGGAAATACAGATCCGGTACTTTTGCGCAAAGCCAGAGCCACCGAAGCTGAAACCCTGGCTGCAATTAAGGCAGACCTTACAAAATCGGTAACTGCATTTGGCGCTTTGCCAAGTCCGGCAGGCAAAAGCCAGTGGAGTCAAAAAGCCACCCTGATGCTGAAAGGCGATGTTTATTTGTGGTCGGCAAAAGTATATGGTGCAACTGCCGATTTAGCCGAAGCAAAATCAGCGCTGAATGCCATTACCGGAACTTCGCTGCAGACAACTTTTGCCAATGTATTCGCCTATAACCAAAAGGATAATTCTGAAATTATTTTGAATATCCGCTACCTGGTTGGTGAAGCCGAAATGGGTGGAGTTGCCGCATACACTTATTCAACATTCAATTTCGACAACCTGCACTACAAAGATTCGCTGGCAAGTGGTCCGCTACTCGTCGATCCTTTGGTGATTGCAGCGCCAAATTCACAGCAGATCATCCAACGGTACGGTTATACTTTCGAATTGTTTAAATCGTACAACGTTGCCGATAAGAGAAGAGATGTTACTTTCTATGATTATTACAAAGTAACCAAAACTCCTTACAAGATTGATGTGAGAAATACCGCATTGGTTAAATTCCTCGGAACAATTAGCGCTAACAAACGCTATTTCACCAGCGATTGGCCAATTTACCGCGAAGCCGACAGAGTGCTGATGCTGGCAGAAATTGCCAATGCTGAAGGAGGCGATCCTTCCAGCTACATCAGGCAAATTCGCGACCGTGCATTTGCCCCGGGTGTCGATCCAACTCCTTTTGTCAATTCAACCAAAGACAAAAACGAATTGGCTATTTTTTCAGAACGAAGGAAAGAGTTTGTTTTTGAAGGTAAATCATGGTACGATTTACGAAGGATGAAATACGGCTCCGATCCATTGGTATTCAAAAGTACCACCCATAATTATGGCGTTTTGGACAAAACCACCAAGTCGCACATGATTTTATGGCCGATCGAAAAAGCGATTTGGACCAATGATCCTCTGGTAAATCAAACACCAGGTTATGCAACTGCAAAACCAGCCAATTAAATTAGGTTAAGCATAGAGAATAGGTTTTTATTGAAAAGAGGTTGTTCCGGCAGCCTCTTTTCTTCCAATTATCGAAAAAAAATCATTCTTCCACAAACGACTTGCTTTTCCATCGTTTACAACAAATCGTTGTATATATTCAAACAAGATTTGAATGATCCTTTGCTACAACAAAACAAAAAGAACTATGAAAACTATTCTGGTCGTATTATTCGCTTTGCTTGCTTCTTCGCAATGTACAAAAAGCCTTCCCACAGATTTGAAGCCTGCAAAAGTTACCGATGTTCAGTTAACACCTGTTAGAAAACCAGTATTTACCGGTAAAAGTGATGTTTCGCTTTACTCGTTGAAACTACGGTTGGAGGAGGCTACCGAGAAAGTAATCCTGAAAAAAGTAATCCTGAATTTTACACCCGGTTGTAATCCTGATTGTATTGCTTCTCTTTCGGTTGTTTATACCGGAGCAGAAAATCCCCTTTTCGGAAGTTCACAAAACATTGAACTCAAAACCGCGATCGCGGGTAACAGTTCCCTTTCCCCGGGTTTAAACTTTATATCCCTCAACTTTACCCTGAAAAGTGATGTCCTGCTCACTAAAAGTTTCGAAATACAAGAGGTTGAGCTTACTTTCAGCGACAATCAGACCATCAAAGTTGCTCCTGAATCCAAATTTGTTTACCGTCCCGCTCTTCTTTTGCGGGCTACCGGTCAGGACAAAACTGATACTTATAGGATTCCGGGATTAGTTACCACCAATAATGGAACTCTGGTAGCAGTTTACGACAACCGTTACAACAACAGCAAAGACCTTCAGGAAGACATTGACATTGGCATGAGCCGCAGTACCGATGGCGGCCAGAACTGGCAACCCATGAAAGTAATTATGGACATGGGCGAATACGGTGGTCGTTCGCAACGACTTAACGGGATTGGCGATCCGTGCGTTCTTTACGATCACAAGACCAATACTATTTGGGTGGCAGCGCTTTGGATGAGTGGTTCTACTCCTGATAAAATGCTGTGGTGGGCTTCGAAACCCGGAATGAACCCTGAAGAAACCGGTCAGTTCGTTTTGGTGAAAAGTACCGACGACGGTTTGACCTGGTCGCAACCGATCAATATTACCTCACAAATTAAAGATCCCATCTGGCAGTTGCTTTTGCAGGGGCCCGGTCGCGGAATTACGATGACCGACGGAACGTTGGTTTTCCCTGCACAGTTCAAAGCTGACCTGGGAACCAAATCTCTTGACGGCGGACAATTTACCTGCCATTCGACCATTGTTTACAGCAAAGATCAGGGCAAAACCTGGCAGATCGGCACCGGAGCCAAATCGAATACAACCGAAGCGCAGGTCGTTGAACTTGCTGATGGAAGCTTGATGCTGAACATGCGCGACGACCGTAACCGCTCTGACAAGGGTGAAACAAACGGCAGGGCAGTGGCAGTAACAACCGATCTGGGTAAAACATGGACTGCGCATAAATCATCCAATTCGGCATTAAAGGAACCAAATTGCATGGCCAGCATCATCAGCGCCGATCTTGAAATCAACGGAAAAATGCAGCAGGTACTGTTTTTCTCCAATCCCGACAGTAAAACCGAGCGCAGCCACATGACCATCAAAGCCAGTCTCGACGGTGGTTTGACATGGCCGAAAACCTATCAGGTAGAATTGAATTCTGAAGCCGGTTATGGATATTCGTGCATGAGCATGGTGGATAATCAAACCATCGGAATTTTATA
>CAMDGL010000074.1 GCA_945897845.1 Chitinophaga pinensis
AAAAATAACCGAAGCCATGGGTGGTACGGTTGGGGTTGAGAGTGAAGCCGGAGTTGGAAGTACCTTCTGGATTGAGTTGCCTCAGGCCGGAAATCGAAAAGATGAAGCAGTTCAATCAATAGGAACAACATCACCTGCATTGCAGGTAACCAACACTGCATCAACAATTCTTTACATCGAGGATAATCGTTCGAACATTGAACTTATTGAAGAGGTTTTTGCGGAACATCGTCCGGAAATCCTTCTGGTAACTTCGAAATTCGGAAAAAAAACCATAGAACTGGCAAAAAAGCACAAACCCGGTTTAATACTGCTCGATCTCGATTTGCCCGACATAAATGGTAAGGAAGTTTTAGCGCAACTGTTGGCTGATGAACACACAAAATCAATCCCGGTCATCATTATCAGCGCCGATGCCATGCCGTTTCAGATTGATAAATTGATGAAAGCCGGCGCTACAGCCTATTTGACAAAGCCGCTCGATTTAGTTCTTTTTCTGAAAACAATTGAACAACACACGATAATTTAATTTTACACCTATTTTAAACAAAATAGAATATGATTGATTCAACATTAAAAAACGCAAAAATCCTTATTGTGGATGATAAGGAAGCGAACATTGATATTCTGGAAGGACTGCTGGAAGCAACGGGATACAGAAATGTCCAATCTACTACCGACCCGCGAAAGGTGGTTGACTTATTCAAATCGTTTAACCCCGATTTAATCCTGCTCGATTTAATGATGCCCTACCTGAGTGGGTTTGAAGTGATGGCTGAAATACATACCATAGCTCCTCCACAAAGCTACCTGCCAATACTAATTCTTACCGCCGACATTACCCCTGAAGCCAAACTCCGGTCACTTTCGTGCGGGGCAAAGGATTTTCTTAGTAAGCCATTCGACCTTTCCGAAGTGAAACTTCGTATAAACAACCTGCTTGAGACCCGTTACCTGCATCAGCAACTCGAAAACCAGAATCAGATACTGGAGGAAAAAGTAAAAGCAAGGACATTCGACCTTGAGCTTTCCAACAGGAACCTTGATAGTGCCAATAAAGAACTGGCGGTTCTCGATAATGCCAAAAGTGAGTTCCTTAAGCTTATAAGTCACGAACTCCGAACCCCGCTAAACGGAATTTTGGGTTTTACTAGCATTCTTAAAAACAAAATTGATTCACCAGAATTGGTTGAACTTCTCCAATACCTTGACGAATCAGCAAAAAGGCTGGATCAGTTTTCATACCAGGCCTTACTCATCACACAACTGAAAGCCGGTAAATTCAAAATTCAAAATGAAAACATTCCGCTTGATGCGCTCTATCACAAAACAACAGCACACATTCAGGAAAAGATTGATAAAAAATCAATTAGTGTTCACCTTAAACAGGACACATCATTGGATTTCATAAAAGGTGATGAAGGATTGATCACTATTTGTTTTCAACAACTCCTTGATAATTCGGTTAAATATTCTCCTGTTGGTGGGGATGTGCTTATCAGGGTCTTTACTGATAAACAATCAACGGTTTGCGAATTCATTGACAATGGCGCTGGGTTCCCTCCGAAGATTCTTGAAAATCCTTTCCTGCCCTTTGTAAATGCTGAAAAGCACATTGATAAAAATTCAGGCTTGAATCTCCTTTTGTTAAAGCTTATTATGGATGCTCACCAAGGCCAGATTGAAATTTTCAATAACCAGCAAAAGGGAGCAACGGTAAGTTTAACTTTCAGGAATCAGCAATAAAATTATGGCATCAAGCAAGAATGTCAAAAGCAGGGTTGATGACTAAAAATGCACATGGCTATAACACGCGGTATGGAAAATTGCCGGGATAGTAGGTTATTCAAGGGTTGTAGCCCGCGTCAACTTTTGTGTAACGAGACAATCAATCACCCGCAATCGGCAACTTTCCATACCGCCAAACGTTATAGCCAATGCCTAAATCTGAAGTAAACTTTTTATTTTAGATTTGTAAAAGGAATTATAAAATTATGAGTGAAAATTCTAAAACAAAAAAAGAACTCATTGCCGAGTTACAGGAGCTGAAACAAAAATACGATGCTCTGAAAAGAATGTATGACTTGGACAATGAAAGTCGGGATAAAACTAGTAATATAGGCAATCGGCCAAAGACAGAAGAATTGCAAAAACAAAAGCAGTTAACATCGGATGCCGAAAATTCTGAAGCAGATATACAAAAACTGAACCACGAACTACAGGTACATCAGGTGGAGTTAGAACTTCAAAATGAAGAAATGCTGCGGATTAACAATGAATTGACGCAGAATGAATCGCAATACAAATCACTGTTTGAAAACAACCATTCGGTGATGTTAGTACTCGATCCGGCAACAGGTAAAATTAAAGATGCGAATGAAGCTGCCTGCAAGTATTATGGCTGGACGCATACGGAAATATGCAGTAAAAATATTTTTGAAATAAATCCAATGTCGCCTGATGGCCTGAAGAAAGAAATGAAAAAGGCTCAGGATGAAGAACGCAAGCATTTCTTTTTCAAGCACAGGCTGGCCAATGGCAGTATTCGTGATGTAGAGGTGTATTCAGGCCCGATTTCGATCGGCAATACATCTTTGTTGTATTCGCTTGTGCATGATATCACCGATCGTAAAATTGCAGAAGAAAACCTGCAAAAAAGCGAGGAGAAATACAGAAAACTAGTCGAATCAATAAACGATGTGGTGTATGAGATAACTACAGAAGGAATTATTGAATTTGTAAGCAAATCATGCGAAAGAGTGTTAGGGTATACATCAGAAGAAGTTACCGGGAAGAATATTCTAAACTATATTCATCCGGCCGACAGGCAAATGATTGTGGAACGCTTATCAAAACTGTCCGAAAAAGATTATGCCTATCTCGAATACCGATACATTAACAAATTGGGAGAAACACGTTGGGTGCGTTCATCCACAACCGCCATTATTAAAAATGAAATTATAACCGGAGCCTATGGCACACTTACCGATATTACAGAGCGGAAGCTGGCCGAAGAAAAATTGCTGGAATCAAAGCAAATTATTGAGGGTATCATAAACACCATCCCGGCAAGGGTATTCTGGAAAGACAAGAATCTCGTATATATGGGTTGTAATACTGCTTTTGCCGCAGATGCAGGATTTACCGACACAAAGGACATGATTGGCAAAGATGATTTCCAGTTTTTATGGCACGAAGAAGCCGAAATGTATCGGAGTGATGACAAGGAAGTTATAGAAACAAGACAACCTAAAGTAAATATTGAAGAACAACTAAAAACTGCCGATGGGAAAACGATTTCCTTATTAACGAGCAAAACACCTCTTTTAAATTCTAATGGGGAAGTAAGTGGTATTCTTGGAGCCTTCATGGATATTACCGAACGGAAGCAAACCGAAGAAAAACTTCAGCAAAGCGAAGAAAAACACCGACTTATTTTCGAGAACATGCTCGATGTTTACTACGAGGCCAGCCTGGACGGAACGGTTTTAGAAATCAGTCCATCTATCGAAATAATGTCGAAAGGGCAATACAACAGGCAGGAAGCGATTGGCAAAAACATGAGTGAAGTTTACCACGGTTTTAAAGACCGGGAAGCATTTTTTAAGGAACTATCTCAAGAAGGAAAGGTAAATGATTATGAACTTACTCTAAAGAATAAAGATGGTTCAATAGTTTTGGTTTCGATTTCCGCAGTAATTGTTTTCGACAAAAACAGCAAGCCGATAAAAATTGCCGGAACCATGCGCGATATCACTAGACGCAAAGAGTCAGAAGCCAGGCTTAAGGAAAGCGAATTGCAGTACCGCAATCTGGCAAACTCAGGTCAAGCCCTCATTTGGACAGCCACTCCCGACAAAAAATGCGACTATTTTAACCAGGTCTGGCTCGATTTTACCGGTCGTACATTGGAGCAGGAACTGGGCGATGGCTGGGCCGAAGGCGTACATCCCGATGATTTGGACCGTTGTGTGAGCATTTATACCAGCTCGTTTGATGCGCGCAAATCGTTCAGCATGGATTACCGGCTTCGTTACAACGATGGAACCTACCGCTGGTTGATGGATGATGGCAAACCCCGTTACAATAGCCGGGGGGATTTTTTAGGCTATATCGGCCATTGCCTAGATATTACCGACCGAATAGTGGCGGTTGAAAAACTAAATGAAAAAACGGACGAACTTACATTGGCCTATAATCAACTTACCATGGCACAGCATATCGGAAAAACAGGTTCATGGTCGTTCAACATAAAAACAAGGGAACTAAAAGGCTCTTCGGAATCTTTAAAATTTTTCGGGTTCGCGAATAATCCTGCCGATTTCACAGTTGAGAATCTTGAGGCCTGCATTCCGGAACGGGAGAGAGTGGTGCAGGCTTCGTACGGCCTGATTGAAAAAGGCATACCCTACAACCTTGAATATGAAATTCATCCCGCCGATGGCTCGCCTGCCCGAATTATTACCTCAAAAGCAGAACTTAAATTGGATGAACATGGCAATGTTGTTGAAATGTTTGGCGTTTTTCAGGATATTACCGAGCGAAAAGAAATCGAAAGAATATTACTTCAAAGCGAACAAAAATACAAAGCCTTGTTCTTCGATTCGCCGGATGGATACCTGATTATTCGTGATGGTAAATATATAGAATGTAACCGTGCAGCGGAGTTACTCATGGGTGGCAATCGTTCATACATTATTGGAAAAACACCGGACGAATTATCTCCCCAAATTCAACCTAATGGAAGAAACTCGGCAGAATATGTCAAAGAAGTTCTTGAGGGGACATTTAATACGGGAGAAAGTTCCTTTGAGTGGGTGCATACTCGTATTGATGGTACTGAATTTCACGTACAAATAAATCTTTCTGTAATTGAATTTGATGGAAAGAAAGTTCTCTTTACTACCTGGCGGGATATTACAGAACGTATTCAGTCCGAAAATAATTTAAGAAGAAGTGAGGAAAAATACCGTTTTATTACTGAACGTTCCAATGACCTGATATACATTTTCAATTTAAAACCTACCCCGGGTTTTGAATATGTAAGTCCATCGGCACTGAAAATTACGGGTTATACACCCGAAGAACATTACAACGACCCCTTGCTTGGGATGAAACTGGTTCATCCAGACGACATGCACTTATTACAATCTCTGCAGGAGGGTGTAGTAAATTCTGAACCCATTAAATTAAGGTGGGTTAAAAAAGATGGAAGTATCATCTGGACCGAAAACTCCAACATCCCAATATTTAACGATGCTGGCGAAATCATTGGGATACAGGGTAAAGCAACAGACATTAGCGAACAGATAAGAGCAGAAAATATTCTGAAAGCACGGGTGCGACTGGCTGAATTCGCCCAATTCCATTCACGCAACGCGTTGCAGCAAAAACTGCTTGATGAACTGGAATTGTTGACAGACAGTAATGTTGGCTTTTTTCATTCGGTTGATGCCAATCAAAATACACTGACACTCCAAAGCTGGTCGACCAATACCCTGGAAACCATGTGCACGGCCGAAAGCGAAAGTCAACATTATGACATCGATAAAGCAGGAGTTTGGGTCGATTGCGTCAGGCAACGAAAAGCACTTATCCATAACGATTATATGAGTTTGGAACACCGGCAGGGATTGCCCGAAGGCCATGCCCCGGTTATTCGCGAATTGGTGGTTCCCGTATTCAGAAACGAAAAAATTGTGGCTGTTGTGGGCATCGGGAATAAAACTACCAATTACACCGAAGAGGATGTGGAGTCGGTTACTTTACTTTGTGATCTAGCCTGGGATATTGCCGAACGCCTGGGAGCCGAAGAAAATATGCGGAATCTCTCGCATGCTATAGAGCAAAGTCCGGTTTCTGTTATAATTACTGATCTGAATGGATCTATTGAATATGTTAATCCTTCATTTACTGAATTTACAGGGTATACTTTTGATGAGGTAAATGGTAAAAACTCAAAAATACTCAAATCCGGAAAAACGGAAGCATCTGTTTATAAAGATCTCTGGGAAACAATTGGTTCCGGCAAGAAGTGGAATGGTGAATGGATTAACAGGAAGAAAAACGGAGAAGAATATTGGGAACATGCATCCATATCTCCTGTGTTCGGAAAAAATGGAAATATTACCAATTACCTGGCAATTAAGCAAAATATTACGCAACAAAAGGAAACGGAAAGGCAAATCAGGGAATTAAATGAAACTCTCGAGCAAAAAGTAGAAGAGCGGACAACTCAACTTCAGGAAGCATGGAATCGGCTGAATAAAATTGCCGACCAGGTGCCTGGCATGGTGTATCAATACCTGTTACTACCCGATGGCTCTTCTTGCTTTCCTTATGCAAGCGAAGGAATCTACGATATTTGCAGGGTAAAGTCTAAAGAAGTTATAGAAGATGCTTCACCCGTTTTTTCTGTTATTCATCCCGATGATTTTGATGGAGTTAATGATTCCATAGAGGTTTCATCCAAAAATCTTAGTCTGTGGAACCATGAATATCGTGTGAAATTTGAAGATGGAACCATCCGTTGGCTGTCGGGCAATGCCATGCCCCAAAAACAAGCAGATGGGTCGGTGCTTTGGCATGGGTTTATTACGGATATTACCGAACGAAAGCAGATTGAGGATGAACTTGCCACCGAAAAGAACCGTATTGACTTAATTATCCAGGGTAATCAATTGGGAACATGGGAATGGAATGTCCAGACCGGTGAAACAATTTTCAACAATCAATGGGCTGAACTTATAGGGTATACAATCGATGAAATCTCACCTGCCAGTATTAAAACATGGAGGGCTTTTGTCCATCCTGATGATTTAATCGTTTCCGATAAATTCCTTGAGCAACATTTTAACAAAGAAACCAACCATTATGAATGCCAGGTAAGAATGAAGCATAAAAATGGCAAATGGGTCTGGGTTTTAGACCGTGGGAAAGTTCACACCTGGGACAAGGAAGGTAAACCTCTTCTGATGTCGGGGACACATGTGAATATTAACGCGCAAAAAGAGGTGGAACAAGAACTAGCAATCGAAAAACAACGTCTTGCTGCCATACTTAAAGGAACCAACGTTGGAACCTGGGAATGGAATATTCAAACCGGAGAAGCCATCTTTAATGAGCGCTGGGCAGGAATAATTGGGTACACTCTTGATGAAATATCGCCGATAAGCATCGAAACCTGGATGAAATATGCCCACCGCGACGATTTGAAACTATCGGGCGAAATGCTTGAAAAACACTTTAAAGGTGAGCTGGATTATTATTCCTTTGAGTCCCGGATGAAACATAAAGACGGCAGCTGGGTGTGGGTACTCGACCGTGGAAAGGTGCATCAGTGGGATGCCAATGGCAATCCCGTGCTAATGTCAGGAACACACCTGGATGTTACAGAACAAAAAAAGGCAGAGGAAGCCCTAAGAGAAAGTCAGGAACAATTGGATCTTGTAATTAAAGGTTCAAATGATGCTCCATGGGATTGGAATTTAGTGACAGATAATTTGTTTTATTCGATGAAATGGTGGCAGCAACTGGGGTTTGCCCCAGATGAAATCCCTTCTGATAGTAAGCTTTGGAAAAATCGCATGCACCCCGATGATATGAGTCGTGTGAATGAAATTTTTACCCAAGCCCTTGAAAGTGAAACTAAAAGCTATGAAATTGAATTTCGGTTATTGCATAAAAACGGGCATTACTTACCGGTTTTGTCACGCGGATTTATTACAAGAGATGCAGAGGGTAATCCAATTCGTGTAACTGGTTCAAACATGGACCTCACCGAAAGAAAAAAGGCGGAAGAGGCATTAATAGAAAGCGAACGTAAACACAGCTCGATGATTTCCAATATTTCGGATGTCATCGGTATTATGGGTGCGGATGGGAAAATGAAGTATAAAAGTCCGAATATTGAAAAATACTTCGGGTGGCACCCCAACGACCTGATTGGCACAGATGGCTGGTTAACAGTTCATCCTGATGATTTGGAACTCATTCAAAATGAATTTTTTTCTGTTTTACAAACAGATTATGCATCAAAAACGGTTGAATATCGATATAAATGCAAAGACGGCAGTTTTAAACCAATTGAACTTACAGCTACCAATTTGATCAATGATTCGGTAATAAATGGGATTTTGTTGAATTATCATGATATTACCGAACGTAAGCACGCTGAAGAAGAATTAATGTGGAATAAATCCTTATTAGAATTAATGTCAAATTCTTCGCCACTTGGATTTTTGGTAGTGGATAATAGAACCGATGAGATTTTATACTTCAACCACCGTTTTTGCGAGATATGGGAAATACAACATATCGAAGACCAAATGCAGCGAAGAGAACTAAAGAATAACGATATTATTCCGTATTGTCTGCCGGTGCTGGCCGATGTTCCGGCTTTTGCCGAATCGTGCAAACCTTTGCAATATGAAGAAAACCGCTTAGTTGTTGAAGATGAAATTGCTTTTACCGAAAACCGGACTGTCCGGCGTTTTTCAACACAAATTCGTGGCGAAAACGACAAATATTACGGACGATTCTATATTTTCGAAGACATTACTGCGCGAAAACTTACAGAAGCCGAAATTCTGAAGGCAAAAGAAGAAGCCGAAAAAGCCAATCATGCTAAAAGCGAATTCCTTTCGCGCATGAGCCACGAATTACGCACCCCAATGAATTCGATACTGGGTTTTGCCCAACTGATGGAAATGGTTGAACAAAATGAGTCGAACAAAAAGAGCATAAATCATATCATGAAAAGCGGTAAACACTTACTCAATCTCATCAATGAAGTGCTCGATATTGCAAGAATAGAGTCAGGCCGGATTTCTCTCTCACTCGAACCTGTGCAATTAAAAGGCGTTATTATGGAAGTAATTGATATTGTGCAACCATTGGCCACCGATGGGCAAATTACCATCAACATGGTCGGCTCGCACGATAACAATCTTTTTATAAAAGCCGATCGGCAGAGGTTTAAGCAAGTATTAATCAACCTAGTCAACAATGCTATTAAATACAACTCTAAGGGTGGTATGGTTGAAATAAGCTCAGAAAAAGGATCCGAATTTGTCAGAATTTCAGTTACGGATACTGGAATTGGGATCTCAGATGAAAATATTTCAAATATTTTTACACCTTTCGAACGAATTGGTGCCGACAAATCTACCATAGAAGGCACCGGACTTGGGCTTACAGTAGCTAAGAAATTCGTTGAAGCCATGGGAGGAAATATTGGTATTGAAAGTATTTTGAACGAAGGTACTACCTTCTGGATTGAATTTCCTGTAACCAAAAGCCAGAATGGAAGTATTGAAAGTTCAATCGGACAATTGGCAATTGAACTAGGCAAAAAAGATTTGAAGGGTCTGATACTGTACATCGAAGACTATTCTTCAAATGTAGAATTAGTAGAACAAATTCTTTCGAATCAGCTGCCCGGTATTAGGATAATTTCTGAAATGAACGGAATGCAAGCCGTGAAATTGGCCACCGAATTCAATCCTGACTTAATCCTTCTCGATCTTAATTTGCCCGATATACACGGTAGCGAAGTGCTGAAGTTGCTTCAGAAAAACCCAATAACAAAATCAATCCCGGTAGTAGTTATCAGCGCTGATGCCATGAGTCATCAACAAGATAAACTAATGAAAATCGGAGCCAAAGATTATTTAACCAAACCTTTGGATGTTTTTAGTTTTCTTAGCGTCGTAGAATTTTGGGTAAGCAAGAAAAGATGAAATTCAAAAACAATACTGAAGTCAAATAAATTTTATAAACCAATTAGTAACTAACTATGATAGATTCAGCCATAAAAAACTCAAACATTCTGGTTGTTGATGACCAGGAAGCAAATATTGATGTCTTAATTGGATTACTCAATATTCAGGGTTATACCAATGTGAGAACGACCACCGACCCGCGTGAAGTGGTTGGCTTGATTAAATCATCTAAACCGGATTTGATACTACTCGATTTGTTAATGCCTCATTTAACGGGTTTTGAAGTTATGCGACAGATAAAATCTCTGATTACTGAGCATACATTTATGCCAATACTTGTGCTTACAGCTGATATTACTACTGAAACCAGGCAAAAGGCCCTTTCAAGCGGCGCAAAAGATTTTCTTACCAAACCTTTTGATCTGATTGAGGTTGGTTTACGAATAAAAAACTTACTCGAAACCAAACACTTCCATCAACAGCTTGAAAACCAAAATCAGATTCTGGAAGAAAAGGTTAAGGAACGAACCATAGAACTGGAATTATCCAACAGAGAACTAATCGTTGCAAAAGACAAAGCTCAGGAAAGCGATCGTTTGAAAACTGCTTTCCTCAATAACATTTCGCACGAAATTAGAACACCGCTAAATGGTATTCTGGGTTTTTCATCTTTCATTATAGAACCTGATATCACGCAGGAAGACAAAGAAGATTATCTAGAAGTTTTAAATATAAGTAGCGATAGACTTGTGAATACAATTACGGATTATATGGATATATCGTTGATTGTTTCAGGCAATATGGAAGTACATCCTAAGCAAATAGCTATTTTGCCATTGTTAGAAAAGGTCTTTGAGCATTTTCAAGAATCGGCTAAGAAAAAAAATCTGGAATTTAAAATGCAACTTCCTGCTAATGCTGATCAATTTATACTAAATACTGATGAAGTAATGCTACGAAAAGCCGTTTCTAAACTTGTAGATAATTCGATAAAATTTACACTTGAAGGAAGCATTACACTGGGCTTTGAACCAATAAATAATAATATAGAAATTTTTGTGCAAGATACAGGTAAAAGCATTGAAAAGGAAGCACAAGAAGTTGTTTTTGAGTATTTTAGGCAGGAAAATGGCTCTAATACGCGAGGACATGAAGGCAATGGGTTGGGGCTGTCTATTGCCAAAGGTATGATACAGTTACTAGGTGGAGAAATCCGTTTAGAGTCGACAAAAAATATGGGAACTACAGTATTCTTAACTATTCCAAATGAAACAACAGAAGCTACTTCTAAACCAAAGGAATCAATTAATCCAATAAAAGTTGAAGGGAAGCCTTTTATATTAGTTGTGGAAGATGATGATGATAATTATTTTTATGTAGAAAAATTATTAAGTAAAGGCTACAAAATATTAAGAGCACACAATGGACTCGAAGCAGCTGATTTATGTAAGAAGTATTTTGATATAAACCTTGTTTTAATGGATATTAAGATGCCACACATGAATGGTATTGAAGCGACACAAATTATCAAATCTTTCCGAAATGACTTGCCCATAATTGCTGTAACTGCTTTTGCAGGAAGTGGCGACGAGTTCAAAATAAAAGAGGCAGGATGTGATGACTATGTTTCAAAACCAATTAACGAAACAGAATTAATTTCGCTAATACTTAAGTACTTCAAGAAATAATTATAAAAGAAAACAGACAATTGAATGACAGAAAATAAAGCACATGGCTATAACACGCGCTCATAAATAATTGCCGGGTCAATCCTAAATTCAAGCGTAGTAGCCCGCTTCAAGTTAAGTGTATTTTGAAAGGTAAGCACTCCGCAATCGGCAACTATTCATAGCGCCACCGTTATAGGGCATTATAAAAAACATTCACACATGAGAGAATTAAGCAAAAAAGGAGAAAAATTTTATTCCCAATGGGAAGAACGCAGAAAGAAAAAGTGGCTTTATATTTTTCTGCACGGTTCTGTTTATTGGGGACTGACTGTTGCAATTGCTTCATTTTTATGGAGTAATCATTTTGATTTTGAAAACATGCAATTATCCAGACTTGTCACTTCGATTGTTGTGTTTGGCGTTGGAGGCTTAGGATTTGGACTATGGCAATTTAAAAGGGTGGACTCATTTTATTTGGGATTAAATGACAACGATGAAATTCAAAAAGGAATCCAGAAAATGCAGTCTGGACTGACATGGAGTTATGAGAATTTAAAAATATCTCAAGACGAAAATAAAACTCTTATTGTTCAAAATGAATTGTTTTGGTTCGAAAAAGCAAATGTTACACCTGAAGAAATCAATGAATGTTTCAACCTGATTATGGATGATTATAATAGATTACAAAAGAACCCAGGTTTTGATAAATTCTTGAAAAACAGAAATGTAAAGGTTCAGTTGTTTGACAACTCAGGGACTACAGTTCCACTAATTGAAAAAACAATAAAAAATAACGCCCTATAATCGAGTAGACGGCCCCGCCAGTAAGAACTGACGGGGAGCGCCTCTCACACCACTGTACGTACGGTTCTCGTATACAGCGGTTCATTAAGATGTGGAGCAATTTTCTCGTAATAGCTTAGCAAAGCCTCATAACCTCTTTTGCGCAAACGTTCCAAAGTAATCGTTGTGATCAAAATCGGGCTCTGGGCAACTGCCCAGCCACCCATCCGGGTTCTGCTCCATGAATAGGCATGATCCTGGTCAACTCCCAGTCGGATGAGGTTCTTCCTCTTCCTCTCAGGTTTCTTCCAATGATGCCAAATACAGTATCTCAAACGGTTACGCAGCCATCCGTCCAATTCCTTTAGCTTGCCCTGTATACTTGCCATACGGAAGTAGTTGAGCCAGCCTCTGGCAGTTACTTTGAGCTTATGGATGCGTTCATCGAAAGTACTTGGAGTAGTTTTCCGTGTGATGATTTTGAGTTTCTGTATGAGCGATTTCCAACTTTTATCACTTACCACCAACTGGTATTTACCTTTCTCGCCCTTCACATACGTGGGAACAAATCCGTATCCCAGTAGCGTAAAGTTCACAGGTTTGCGTATGCCGCTTTTCTCCCGGTTGATCGGTAGTTTCAACTTGTCCTTCAAGAACAAATAGATGTTATTTCCAATCTTTCGGGCAGCCGTATGACTTTTCGTATAAATACTAAAGTCATCGGCATAGCGGACATAGCGGTGTCCTTGTTTTTCCAGCTCCTTAT
>CAMDGL010000075.1 GCA_945897845.1 Chitinophaga pinensis
GGATCAAACATTATTTACGGTCTTTCAATGTATGCCTACACCCTAAGTTCGTTCGAAAGTGTTTCTGTGGTAAGTACTGCCGAATCGGGCAAAACATACACTTTAAAGACCAATCAGGGCTACAAAACAAATTTCTATTTCGAAACACCCGAAAGCCAGTTCACAACTACCAAACCATCAGCAGCAACATTTGATTTCTCGGCAACCTTTACAAATGGGGTCAAGCAGAATTTTCAGGATGTATTAACCGACAAGGTTTTGCCCATTCCAGCCATGGATAAATGCGAATACGATGCAGCCAAACATCAGTTGGACATGAGCTGGACACTGCATCCCGATGCAACCAGCTATTCAATTAATATTATTGATGGTACCAATCTGGTTTTTGTAAGCACTGAGCTTAAAAATGGGATCAAAACTTCTTATATCAGTGCAGCCGGTTCTGGTTGGGCAGTAGGTTTTAATCCTGTTGCAGGAAAGACCTATACCGTAAAGTTATTTGCCTACATGTTCGAACCCGGAGGTGATTCATACAATATTCAGGCGGTTTCCTACGCTGAAAAAGCAGTAGTTTGGGGGAATTGATTTTTAATTCAATAATCCCGATTCATTTTCTACTTTTGCTTTTCAGTAATTTAAAAAACAAAAAATGATTCTAAAAGAACAGGTAAAAGATCTTATTGATCGCCGGGATGCGTTAAGGAGGCATCTTTGACTACGATCAAAAACTGATACAACTACAAGAAGAAGAGCTCAAAACGCAGGATCCTGCCTTCTGGAACAATCCCAAAGAAGCCGAAGCGCAAATGAAAGTCATCAATTCAGTAAAAATCTGGACGGATGGATTTGTTGAAGTTGACCACCATGCCGAAGACATGCTGGTTTTGTACGATTTTTTTGAAGCCGGAGAGGCTGAAGAAGAAGATATTGAGCAGCAATTCCAAACAACGCGTGAATTAATTGAAGCGCTGGAAGTTAAAAATATGCTCCGGAAAGAGGAGGATAAACTGGGTGCCATTCTTCGGATCAATGCAGGTGCAGGCGGAACCGAAAGCAACGACTGGGCTGAAATGCTGATGCGGATGTACATGCGTTATGGCGAAAAACAGGGATACACGGTAAAAACCGTTGAATACCACGGTGGCGACGAAGTGGGCATAAAAAGTTGCACCATTGAGTTTGAAGGCGATTATGCTTATGGCTACCTGAAAAGCGAAAACGGAGTTCACCGTCTGGTGCGCCTGTCGCCGTTCAATGCACAAAGCAAACGAATGACCACCTTCGCGTCTGTGTTTGTTTCGCCCTCGATTGACGATACCATCGAAGTGGAAATCAACCCTGCCGACATAACCTGGGAAACATTCCGGTCGGGTGGGGCAGGCGGACAGAATGTAAACAAGGTTGAAACCGGGGTGAGACTTCGCCACGCACCTACCGGAATTATCATCGAAAATACCGAAAGCCGCTCGCAGTTCGGAAACAAAGACAATGCATTGCGATTGCTGAAATCACAATTATACGAACTCGAACTTCGCAAACGCCGCGAGGCCGAACAACTGATCAATTCGACCAAAAAGAAGATTGAATGGGGTTCGCAAATCCGGTCATATACGATGCAGCCTTACAAACTGGTGAAAGATGTACGGACCGGATTCGAATCGGGCAATGTTCAGGCAGTGATGGACGGCGACATCAATGGGTTCATCAAAGCATTTCTGATGGAATTCAGCGATGAAAATTAGCTGAAGGACTGAAGGACTGAGGGATTGACTGAATTGACCAGATTAAGAAAAGTCATTAATTATCATTTGTTTCACGTCATTCAGTCTTGAGTTGGTTCATGACAATTAAATGACTACCAATGACAAACTTAAACTTGAAATATCAAATCAATATGAAAGCTTCCATTCGCCTGGCAGAAAAGCGTGATGTTCCAGGAATTCTGGAAATTTATACCCCATTTATTCTGGAAACAGCAGTTACTTTTGAGGAAACCGTTCCTGATGAAATTTCATTTTGGGAACGAATACAGACAATAATGGACGAATTGCCGTTTCTGGTTTGCGAAATCGATGGCAGGATCGCCGGATATGCTTATGCATCAGGCTACCGGAGCCGAGCATCGTACCGGTGGACCAAGGAAGTATCGGTTTATATTCATCCTGATTTTCACCGCAAGAGAGTGGCACAGGCACTTTATACCAGCCTGAACGCAATGGTGCGATTTCAGGGAATAGCCGATTTGCTGGCCATTATTACCATGCCCAACGAACCAAGCGTAGCATTTCACGAGCAGTTTGGATACCAAAAATGTGGTGAATTCTCGAAGGTGGGATACAAACTCGGGCAATGGCAGAACGTTGGTTGGTTCGAGCTATTCCTTCAGGATGAAACCGAGGCTCCCAAAGACAAAATTTTAACCTTGAACGAAATTATTGAGCTGCCAATTTTTCAGGAAGCTATTCAAAAAGGAATGGAAAAACTGAAATTGAATGGGGATTAGGAAAATCGCAGTAACTTACCGACATTAATTTTGTATCTCAATTTAAAGAAAAGAAAATGGGCACATCTGGGAAATACAACAACCGGGAAATAAGCTGGCTTTCGTTTAACGAACGGGTGCTTCAGGAGGCTGAAGATCCCACCGTTCCGTTGTTTGAGCGAATCCGGTTTCTTGGAATTTTCTCCAATAACCTCGATGAATTTTTCAGGGTGCGGGTGGCTGCGGTTCGCCGTATGCTCGAATTTGGCAAAGACGAAGAGGGCCTTTTAGGCAATTATACCGCGGCCGAATTGTACGATAAAATTCAGGAAACTGTAATCAATCATCAGCAAAAAGCACAGGAAATTTACCGGAATATCTGGAAGGAAATGGCCACTGAAAACATTTTCATGCTCGATGAAAAACAGTTGACACATGATCAGGGTGTTTATGTTCGAAAGTATTTCAATGTGAAAGTGCTTCCGAACATCATCCCGATTATGCTCGGCAAATCGATGAAATTCCCATATTTGCGCGATAAATCAGTTTATCTGGCAGTTAAATTATCGAAATTAAAATCCCCTGAAAAATACTCATACGCACTTATCCGGGTTCCCAGCCGGTCGGTTTCGCGGTTTCTGGTTTTACCCGATCAGGGGAATAAAAAATTTGTCATCATGGTGGACGATGTCATTCGTTTTTGCCTGAATGAAGTTTTCCCAATTTTCAATTACGATCATTTTGAGGCATATACTATAAAAGTTACCCGCGATGCAGAGCTGGATATTGATGATGATATCTCGAAAAGTTTCATCGAAAAAATGGAAATCGGACTAAAGAAACGAAAAGTGGGTATTCCGGTCCGGCTAATTTACGATCGCGAAATGCCTTCCGATTTGCTTGAATTCATCATGAAAAAAATGAAACTCGACGGGGCCGATAAAACTGTCGCGGGTGGAAGATACCACAACCACAAAGATTTTATGAATTTTCCTGAAATAGGAAAACGGGATCATTATTACCAAAGTTTGCCCTCTGTTCCGCACAAGGATTTAATCCCCCGGCAGAGTATTCTGAAAAAACTTCGGAAGAAAGATATTTTGCTACATTATCCTTACCAGAGTTTTTCGCATTTCATCGATTTTTTGCGTGAGGCAGCCATCGATCCGAAAGTCAGGGAAATCGGGATTACCATCTACCGTGTTTCCGAAACTTCCAAAGTCGTCAATGCTTTGCTGAATGCCATCCGAAACGGTAAAAGAGTAACAGTGGTTATCGAGCTGCAAGCCAGATTCGACGAGGAAGCCAACATTTTCTGGTCGAACAAACTTCAGGAAGAAGGGGCGCATGTGATAAATGGTATCCCGGGATTGAAAATACATTGCAAACTTGCGTGGATTCAGCGAAAGGAGAAAAATGGTCTCCGTAATTATGCCTATATCGGAACAGGCAATTTCCACGAAGGAACGGCCCGCGTATACGCCGACAAAGGACTGATGACTGCTGATCCGCAGATTGGGAACGATGTGGCCAATATGTTCGAATTCTTCAAGCATACTTATAATCACTTTAATTTCGAACAGATCATCCTCAGTCCATTTTCGATGCGCAATTTCTTTATCCATAAAATCGATCAGGAAATTGTGAATGCGAGAAAAGGGAAAAAAGCATACATGATATTAAAAATGAATAGCCTGATCGATCAGAAGATGATCGACAAATTGTATGAGGCAAGTCAGGCAGGAGTGAAGATACAGCTCATTATCCGGGGCATATTCGGTCTGAAAATCGATGATCCTATCCTGAGCAGGAACATCGAAGCCATTAGTATCGTCGATAAATTTCTGGAGCACACGCGGGTTTTTCTTTTTGCCAATGGCGGGAAGGAAAATATTTACATTTCATCGGCCGACTGGATGCCACGGAATCTCGACCGCCGCATCGAAGTTGCCTGCCCGATAAATTCTCCGGAAATAAAATCAGAATTGAAAGAATTACTTCGGATTCAGCTTCGCGACAATACAAAGGCGCGCATTCTCGACAGTGAGCTGAGCAACCGGTACAACAATCAAAACAGTGGCTTGCGATACCGTGCCCAGGAAGATTATTACAATTACATCAAAAAAAGACATCAGAATCTCATGAAAATATACCACAACCCGCGCTGTTCAAAAAGTCGCGAAGGACTTTTGTACCTTGAAGAAAAAGGATGTGAATTTGAAGTTGTCAACTATATGAAAGACGGCATAACGGCTCCGGAAATAAAGGACTTTCTGAATAAATCGGAATTGAAAGTTGAGGCAATTATACGCACCAACGAAGAATTGTATAAATCGGAGTACAAGGGAAAAGAACTGACCGAAGAGGAATGGATCAAAATACTGGCCGAAAACCCGAAGCTGCTTCAGCGGCCGCTGGTAATAAAAGGCTCACATGCAGTACTTGCCCGCCCTGCTGAAGAGATTCAGAAGCTTTTCTGAGTTTTTTAATTTACTTTCGGCAGGAGGGCTTTGATCTCTTTCTCCAACTGAATTTTTCGCTTCATGGCAATTGATAAAGCAAGCGCATCTTTCACAGCCTGTTTGTCAAATTCTTCAAGCACAATGAAATACGTTCGTTTGCCGAGAAAAACCGCTTTCAGGTTGCGCTCGGCATTGTCGGCAATAAACTGGATTACCCCGTTGTCTTTCCCATTCGTGTAACTGACCTTCTCCCAATGGGTATTCATGAATTCACTGTGATGGTTGTTCGGATCGTCCAGTAAAACGGAGTCGGTTTTGGCCTGAAAAACTCCGTCGTAAACCCTTAATCCAATATGATTGAGCCATTGTTCGCCGTAATAGTTGCTCGAAATATACAATTCGCCGCGTTCGTCCAGATGCAGCTGTATAAATGATTGATTCCAGCGTCGTTCAGAATTTTGCCGTTTATGAATGTATTGGGTAAAACGGTCGTATTCAGTTTTTTCCTGATCAAACATTGTTTCGAGTTCCGTCATCCGGGCACTAAGCTGGTCAAACTGATCCTGCTTTCGGTATAAGATCTCCGAGTTGATTTTTTTTCTCATTTCGTTGGCTTTGCTGATGGCTTCAAAAGCTTCAGGAAATAAAACCTGAACAGAATCCAATTGCTGCAGGGATAAAAGAGAATCGCCCTTTTCGCAGATGCCAATGGCCAGATCCAGTTTTTCTTCAGCAAGTTTCTTGTGACTTTTCCCACACGAAAAGAGGGTGAATAAAATTAGTAGCCCTATTATAAATTCAAAATATCTCATTGCTTTCAGTTTAAAACCTGCCTTTTAATCTTGAAATACAAAGATATTAAACGAACGATGAAAACAAATCAACTAACTTTTTATCTATATTTAGCAGCTTAAATTTAAAACCATGATCACTTTAACCCAACTTGAATACATTGTTGCTGTTGATACTTTTCGTCATTTCGGAAGAGCGGCCGAAAACTGCTTCATTACTCAGCCTACTCTCAGCATGCAAATAAAAAAGCTGGAAGAAGATCTTGAAGTGATCATTTTCGACCGGAGCAAACAGCCTCTGATACCTACTGACGTTGGTCGCCGGATCATTGACCAGGCACGGATCGCCCTTCAGGAATCACAAAAAATAAACAGCATCATAAAGGAACATAAAAACCTGATTTCCGGCGAATTGAAAATCGGGATTATTCCAACGCTCGCACCTTATCTCCTGCCCCTTTTTATTGGCAATTACAAACGGAAATACCCCAATATAAATATCAGGGTCGAAGAGCTAACGACTTTAAATATCATAGACCGGCTAAACCGTGATTTGCTCGATGTGGGAATATTGGTAACTCCGCTGAACGAAGACCGGATCAACGAAAAACCGCTTTTTTATGAAGGAATGCTGTTGTATGTAAACGACGAACATCCGCTGGCAACAAAAGAAATCATCAAACTGAAAGACATTGCAACTCCGGATATCTGGCTGCTTAGCGATGGACATTGCTTTCGTGATCAGGTGATCAACCTTTGTTCGTTCAAAGGAGCCTCCAACTCGGTACTGCCTTTCCATTTCGAAGCGGGTTCGCTTGAAACCATCATGAACATCGTTGACAAAGAAGGTGGCATGACCATTATTCCTGAACTGGCGACAATTGGAATGAGCGAATCACGTTTCGAGCATGTCCGTACCTTCAACGACATCAACCCGCTCAGGGAAGTGAGCCTTGTACATTCGCGGCATTTTTCCAAATACAAACTCATTGAATTGCTCTGGAAAGAAATTGTTGCTTCGATGCCTGAAAAATTACTTCAAAAAAACAGGGGAACGATTGTTGAATGGCGATAATTATTTTCTAAATGTGCTTGTAGATTCAAAAAACTTAATTTCCTTTGCATCGCCAAAATAAAAAGCCTTCTACTAAACGAAGTTGAAGGAATTTTGGTAAAAAATCCTGAAATAATTTGGTGACTAATAAAATTGGTTTATTTTTGCAGTCCCAAATCAGGGATATAACAAGTTGGCCCGTTCGTCTAGGGGTTAGGACGCCAGGTTTTCATCCTGGTAGCAGGGGTTCGAATCCCCTACGGGCTACAAATAAATTTTTAACAATTTAGAAAGTAAAAAAATGGCACATCATAAATCAACAAAGAAGAGAATCAAACAAGACGAGGTAACAACTGTGCAGAATAAATACTATGCCAAAACAATGCGTAATGCCGTTAAGAAATTACGTCTTGAAACTGACAAAGAAGTTGCTGCAGTAAGCTTCCCACAAGTTGTTTCGATGATTGACAGACTTGCAAAAAAGAATATTATTCATGCAAACAAAGCTGCCAACCTGAAATCTTCACTCGCACTGCACATCAACAAGATCTAAAAAAAGATCAGTATTTCAAAATATAGAAAAAGCCGTCTTTAAACAGGATGGCTTTTTTCGTGTGTAGTAAACCCACCGGTGCAGAGGAATTCAACTCCAACTTTTATTGACCCTGTTATATACCGCATTACTCATTACTTTCATACCATAAAAAAAGCTCCCCGTTTTCGGAGAGCTTTTTTGTGATTTCAATTCAGATACAATCTACATTAAAAATTTCAGCAGGAATAAAACTGCCAGAACTGCGGTAACAATTGAAATGTCTTTAAACTTACCAGTCAGAAGTTTCAGGATAACGTAGGAAAGTACACCAAATAAAATACCTTCAGAAATAGAGTAAGTTAATGGCATCATGATAATAGTGAGGAATACCGGGATTGATTCAGTATAATCGTCAAAATCAATGTTCTTGATTGGAGTCATCATCATTGCTCCAACCAATATCAAAGCAGGCGCTGTTGCTGCTCCCGGAATCATCAGAAAGATGGGTGAAAGGAACAGTGCAAAGAAAAACAATATGGCAACCGTTAACGAGGTTAAACCTGTACGTCCACCTTCAGAAACACCAGCTGCACTTTCGACATAAGTTGTAACAGTCGAAGTTCCAAGCATTGCTCCACAGGTTGTACCAATCGCATCGGCCATCAAGGCTTGCTTAACGCGCGGGACACGGCCCTCTTTGTCGAGCATATTTGCTTTCGATGAAACACCAATTAAGGTGCCTACTGTATCGAACATATCAACAAACAAAAAGGTAAACACAACAACCAGCATATCAATGGTCAGAATCTGAGTCCATTCGAATTTCATAAAAATCGGACTAAGTGACGGAGGTGTCAGATCGAATGAAGTTGGAAGCTGTGTAACTCCAAAAGCCAACCCAATAACTGTTCCGGCAAGGATGCCGATCAACAAAGCGCCTTTTACTTTTAATGCCAGTAAAACACCTGTGAGCACAAGTGCCAGAAGTGCTACCACTGCACCAGCATTGTCAGTGAGGTTGGTAACATCGCCAAGAGTTACAAATGTTGCAGGGCTGCTAACAATGATGCCCGCGTTTTTTAGTCCGATGAACGCGATGAACAAACCGATACCCACTGAAATTGCATGTTTCATATTGTTTGGGATCGAGTTGACAATCATTTCCCGGATGTTGAAAGCGGTTAGACCTATAAATATCAAACCTTCAAGGAAAACTGCTGTCAGGGCAAATTGCCATGAATGACCCATTCCGAGCACAACTGTAAATGCGAAGAAAGCATTCAGTCCCATACCAGGCGCAAGCGCAAAAGGTAATTTGGCATAAAGCGCCATCACCAAAGTAGCGATTAGCGAAGCAAGCGCAGTTGCGGTAAACACTGCACCTTTGTCCATTCCGGCAGCGCTCAGGATATCTGGATTAACGGCCAGAATATAGGCCATGGTCATAAACGTGGTGATACCGGCAAGAATCTCAGTTCTTACTGTTGTATTGTTCTCGCCTAATTTGAAATACTTGTTAAGAAATCCCATGTTCGTTCAAATTAAAAGGTGTATTTCATTGCAACGGTTGGACAAGCCTTTAATCCTTTATTCCCTGCAAAATTGCTGCTTAATTCAACTTCACCGCCGGCAGCAAAATTCTTATTGAAGTTGTACCACAACTGTGGCTCCGAAAGGAATACAAAGTCAGTAGTTTCTGTCCCAAATACATTGTCTTCTTTCCAAAAGTCGGCAAAACCAGTAAATGACATTTTCCCTTTTGCAAAATTCAGGTACCAAACACCGGTCAATTGAAAAGAAGCATCGTGTTTGCCCCTGATATTTTTATACAAAGCTTTCAATGAAAATCCTTTCGAAAAATCACTGGCGTTCCATGAATAGTCGATACCAGTTAACCATGCATCATTAATTTGATACGCACCATTAAAAGGGCTTGCCTTAAACTGTCCGAAACCTCCATTGTATTCGCCGTGCCAGCTAAATGGCGATTTTCCCAATTTGAAACAGCGGGCTATCTCGAAATAGGATAATGAAACTCCTTCAATATCACCAACACCGTAATCGAAGTCAATAAAGAAAAAGGTATTTCCGGTTTTATCCGGTCTGAACATTTCAACTGTGGTGGTCAAATAACCACGATCTTTCCCCATGTCGTAATGGGTTTGGATATTTTGGGCAAATCCGCCTAAAACAAACAAACTAACGAATAAAACAAGGACTAATTTCTTCATAATGTAATCTTTAAGTTGTTAGTAAAAATGATGACCAAAAATAGTTAAAAAAGGTTTGTTGATTCTTTATTGTAAATTTTACAGGCTAATTTGTTACCAACACTTTTCTAACAATTGCTTTAAATTGAATTT
This sequence comes from Chitinophaga pinensis, assembly GCA_945897845.1. GTDB lineage: Bacteria > Bacteroidota > Bacteroidia > Bacteroidales > Prolixibacteraceae > Aquipluma. The sequence goes on from CAMDGL010000075.1 coordinate 9,688, forward strand.
CAAACCATTAACAATTATACCTTTTAACCAATTGAATATTTTCATATCTTCATCCGCACATTAACCTATGCAGATTGTTGTATCTTTGAATAAACATCCTATATTTCACGTCATAGTTACAATACTAAATCAACAGATATGAAACCAATTTCAAGACGACATTTTATACAGGCCGGGCTGATTGGCGCAGCCGCAATCACAACAGGCCTTGGCAATTCGGTTTATGCCAACTCGAAAATTACTCAAATCGACAAGGTAAAACTGGGTAAAACCGGACTGACGGTTCCCCGCTTGGCCATGGGAACCGGAACACATGGAGGAGGCCAGTCTTCAGACATGACCCGTATGGGACTCGAAAATTGGGTTAAATTAGCCCGTTATGCCCATGAAAGAGGAGTCGATTTTTACGATGCTGCCGATTTGTACGGTTCACACCACAATGTAAAGGGAATTCTTAAAGAAGTACCACGCGAAAAAGCCACACTGCTCTCAAAAATATGGACACGCCCTGAAAAATGGAATTCAGATATTCCTGCGAAAACCGTTGACAGGTTCAGGATGGAAACAGGCTCCGACTATTTCGACATAATGCTTTTACATTGTATGACGAACGCCAAGTGGCAGGAAGAGAAAAAACCATACATCGACGCGCTTTCCGAAGCCAAACAAAAAGGAATTATCAAAACACTGGGCGTATCGTGCCACAATTTTGAAGCGCTAAAGCTTGCTGCTGACGATCCATGGGTGGAAGTGATACTGGCACGCATCAATCCTGAAGGGCTGGTAATGGATGCAACTGCTGATGAAGTGATGGCAGTTCTGAAAAAAGCGCACGACAGCGGAAAAGGTATCATCGGAATGAAAATTTTTGGCGAAGGGAAAATGACAGAAGAAAGCAGGCGCGAAAAATCGCTTCAATGGGTCATCGGCAGTAAAAACGTTGACTGCATGACCATCGGCATGACATCTACCGAACAGATAGACGAAGCTGTAAACCGCATCATGCGAATTGCAAAAGAAGTATGAAACGCGACAAACTAATTGCACTTTATGCACAAACGTTCAGGAAAAACTGGGATTTACCGGCTTTTTCCGATTATCAGGGATCTCATTGTACTTATGGAGAAGCAGCCCAGATTATCAGGCAGGTTCATTGTTTTTTCCGTGAATCTGGTATAAAAAAAGGCGACAAAATTGCCATACTTGGGCGAAATTCATCCAACTGGGCCATTTCGTTTCTGGCCATTTCGGGTTATGGGTCAGTTGCAGTGCCGGTTTTGCCCGATTTTAATCCTGAAGATATTCACCATATCCTGAACCATTCCGAATCGGTTTTCCTGTTTGCAGCCGATAGCTTATTCGAAAAACTGGATAATCAAAAAATTTCAGGAATAACCGGTATAATCAGCCTGAACGATTTCTCTCCTTTATTTTTTAAAGATCAGAAGGGAAATGACAAATGGACTGAATCTTTTACTCCTGAATTTGCCGGAGTTTCGAACTCTGAAAATTTCGAACTCGATGATTTTCAGGATGAAGAACTGAGCGTAATTTCCTATACCAGCGGAACTTCAGGATTCACGAAAGGAGTAATGATTCCGGCGCGCAGCCTGTTGTCGAACATCGTGTATGCGCAAGATCATATGCCACTGGGAGCAGGCGACCGCATAGTTTCGTTTTTACCAATGGCGCATGTTTTCGGATTGTTGTTCGAATTCCTTTTCCCTGTTTCGGTGGGTTGCCACGTCACATTCCTGACAAAACCTCCCACTCCGCAATTGATTATCAAGGCATTTCAGGAAATAAAACCAAGGCTGATACTTTCGGTTCCTTTGGTGATTGAAAAAATCTACTATAAACGGATATTACCTACCATTAATAAGCCGGCAATCAAATTTTTACTCAAAGTTCCAGGAATTCAATTACTTCTATTTAAAAAAGTACGTGCCAGCCTGATCGAAACATTTGGTGGCAACTTCCATGAAATCGTTATTGGCGGCGCCCCGCTCAACAGCGAAGTGGAAGCATTTTTCCGTAAAATAAAATTCCCTTTTACCATTGGTTACGGAATGACCGAATGTGGGCCGCTTATTTCTTACGAACCCTGGACAAGCTTCCGTAGATCGTCAGCCGGAAAACTGGTGGACAGAATGGAAGTCCGCATCGATTCGAAAGATCCGTTTCACGAAGTTGGCGAAATTCTGCTAAAAGGAACCAACGTGATGCAGGGTTATTATAAAAACGAAAAAGCGACTTCAGAAGCCATCGACAGCGAAGGCTGGCTGCACACCGGCGACCTTGGAATAATTGATGCCGATGATTTTATATACATCCGCGGACGCTGCAAGAACATGCTCCTCGGGCCATCTGGTCAAAATATTTATCCTGAAGAGATGGAAGCAAAACTGAACAATCAGCCTTTTGTGCTAGAGTGTGTAATTACCGAACGCGAAGGAAAACTGGTTGCATTCGTATTTCCTGATCCTGAAAAGATTGAAGCCGAAAAACCGGATGCAAACCGGCTTAAGCTAATTATGGACGAAAACTGCAAGCACGTAAATAAAGTATTGCCCAAATTCTCGCAATTAAGTTCAATCATTCTGGTTGACAAAGAATTTGAGAAAACACCGAAAAGGAATATCAAACGGTATTTGTACACCTAAATAATCTGCTATTTCATTGGGCCGTTCAGGTATTTTCCTGAAATAAACCGGATTGGGTACCAGGCGGCCAGAAAGCCAATACCGGAAACAAGCAGAAAAACCGCCATCAGATCGGTGACGCGGATTTCGACCGGATAGCTCGAAAAAATGAAGGCGCCTTCGTTGCCGGGAATTTTCAGAATGCCGAATTCAATCTGAATCCAGCAAATCAAAACGCCGAATATCAATCCGAAAATGGCTCCGGCCAGTGAAATCATCCAGCCTTCGAACAGGAAAATGGTACGGATGAGTTTTTGATTTGCGCCCATGCTTTGCAGAATGGCGATATCGGATTTTTTGTCGATAATGAGCATCGAAAGCGATCCGAGAATGTTGAATGACGCGATCACCAGCACAAAGCCGAGTATCAGGAAAATGGCCCATTTTTCGGTTTCCATCACCCGGTAAAAAAGTTCGTGTTGCTCGAACTGTGTTTTTACCACGAAGTTTTTGCCCAGAACCGA
>CAMDGL010000076.1 GCA_945897845.1 Chitinophaga pinensis
TTATTCATACTACCAGCCAGATCCATCGAGAATTTCGTATTCTTCGAAACGTTTACATCAATGTTCGACCTTACATTAATACGGGTAAGGTTGGCATTTGAGTTCATATCAGGATTCTTGGGTAAATACATACCATCGTTGTACAGAAAACCCAGGTTAACAAAGTACTGGATAAAATCTGATCCCCCCTGCACCGCAAGGTTGGCTTTCGATACATTGGAATAGTTTTTCAATACTTTTTCTTTCCAATTCACATTAGGATAACGAGGAGAAGTACCTGCCAATGAAATTTCCTGCGCGGTATATTTTAAAGCCAATCCATCGTTAGCTGCTGCTTTGTTGTACAAAGTCATGTAATCGGTAGCTCCTAAAACATCGATTGTTTTAGCTGGTGATTGCAAGCCGGATTGAACCGTAAAGGTAATTTCGCCTTTTTGGGTCGATCCGCGTTTAGTGGTAATCAACAGAGCACCATTCGCACCTTTCATACCGTACAAGGCAAGCGCTGTTGCATCTTTTAATACTGTTACCGATTCTACTTCTTCAGGCGAAAGGAATGCCATATCCCGTTCAAATCCGTCGATAATAACTAGAACATTGGTATTTGAACCCCTCAACCTGATGGTTGGTAAATCCTTTCCAGGTTCGCCACCACCTTGTGTTACGAATAATCCGGGGAGTTTACCGTACAATGTAGAGCCAAAGTTCGACATCGAACTTTTCATAAGTTCTTGTCCTTGAATAGTTGAAACAGATGAAGAAACATTTTCTTTGGTCTGCTCTCCATAGGCAATTTTTACTTTGCCTTTTGTTATTTCCTCGATTACCACAGTTGTATCCGATTGGGCCCAACCTTCAGACACAAAACAGATCAGGGTAATAAGGAATGTAAAAATATAATTGTATTTTCTCATAATATTTACATATTAAAGCTTTAATAATCTGTTTAATATCCTGGGTTTTGGTAAAGACCGGGAGTATTGCTAACCCAATCGCTTTTGAAAGGATGGAAATAATATTTATCCTCGAAAGTGTTTTTCCAGCCCGTACTATTTCGCGAAACAACTCCTTTGGTAATAACAGCGCCAGTCATAACCAAATTCAGGTCAGCACCTTCTTTCCATCTTCTCAAATCGAAATAGCGGCATCCTTCCATGAAGAATTCAACTTTCCTTTCGTATTTAATGGCGTTGTGAAATTTATCTTTTGCCGATGCTCCCTGGTAATTGTTTGCATCGTAATCGGGCATACCAGATCTTGTACGAACAAGGTTCAGGAATTGAATGGCTTCGGCATTTGGCCCGTTATTTAATTCGCTTAGCGCTTCAGCATACATCAGGTACAAATCGGCCAGACGAATAATCGGGTGGATTGGCCTGTAATAAATGTTACCACCTTCTCCTAAATCTTCGTTGATAAACTTTCTGGGCAAAAAGCTTGAAACAGTCCCGCTCCAGTCGCCATTTGTACGGTTAGGAACCGATGGATCGCTATCAAAGTTTATAATTTTGGTATTGTAGCTTTCACCAAATTTCGAACCGTGGTAAACAACATTCTGGTAAAAACGTGTGTCCCTGTTTTTCCAATAATCCTGATCTTTATATCCGGCATCTGTACCTGCCTGCGAAATAATGGGTTTAGTGCCATCACCACCGGTGTAACCTGAAATTGGAAATTTCCCGTTATTCAGCTGATAAGCATCAACATGCTGAAAAGTTGGTTGATAGTGCTTATCTGGCCTGTTATACCATCCGATGCTATAAGGCCAGTTCATCATATTATAGGTATATGCCCATCCACCTTCGGAATTGCTCATTTTAAACCGCTGATAAAGAATATGCTCATTAGTAAGCGTTATGGCAAGTTTGTAAATATTCTTTCCAACTCCTGCTTCGGAATATAAAGCATGGCCTGCGGCCTGGGCTGCATCAATGGCGGCTCTGCAGGCGTCGGCTGCCTTTTTCCATCGCTGAACATCAAAACTGCCATATCCCAAAACTTCCTTATGCTCATAGCCTGAAGCAAAGGTTGGGGTCGGTCCATTGTACAAAGGGCTGGCAGCATATACCAGGATCTGGGCTTTCAGGGCTTTCGCAGCAACACTGGTAAATCTTCCGGTCCAGCGATCTTCCCATTTGGCAGGCAATAAAGCCGATGCTTTATCGATGTGAACAATCATACTGTCGATCATCGCGCTGAATGGTGCACGTGAAATAGCTTCCTCACCACCAACCAAAGGTTTGCTTATCCATGGAAGGCTTCCCCAATTTTTAAAACCCTTAAAATACTGGTAAGCAATGTGTGCATGTGCTTCTCCTGTTAATCGTTTCACGTATTCCTCATCTGTTGATGAAACGGTTGGAATAGTGCCGGCTTTTGCCAGAAATGTATTGGCATTTCGCACTGCAAGGAAGAGCCTGTCGAGTGTATAAGCCTGAAAAGAAGCAGAACTTAGTGTTCCATCAACATAGGAAACATAAGGATACCAAGTAGGAGTATAAATGTCTTCACCCACGTCAGACCAGCCAAAATAGCCGGTATCGTCCCACCAGTTTAGAGCAAGGTTATCGGGTGAAAAGAATCTATCTTCATATAATAAAAATACTAATTGTTGTGCATTATCCGATGATGCGAAAACGGTATCAAGTGTAATGTCTGCTCCTGCTGGTTTTTCAAGGAAATCTTTTTGGCATGAAGCCACAAAGACCATTAACAGAATAATGAAACCAAATAATCTAAAAAGATATAGTATATTCTTTCTCATATCAATTCTTTTTTTGAATTAAAACTCCACATTTATTCCCAGGTTAATAACTCTTGAACGTGGGTAACGTAATACCCCGTTGGTAGTTTCAGGGTCAATGTTTTTAATACTGCTCAATGTGAACAAATCCATTCCATTGGCATAAATCCTGAAGTTATTAATACCCAGAGCCTTTACTATTTTTTTGGTAGAATCAAAAGTATAACCTACTTCAAGGTTTTTCAAACGCAGGTATGTTGCATCCTGAATCCAGAACGAACCGGCATATTTCCAGTTGTCGTTGGTATTTACCAAACGTGGATATTTAATTGTTTCCCCGGCTGCATATCTTTCAGGCGTATAGCGGTCGAGTACAAAATCGAGAATTGTACCCCTTGCAGGTGTAGGATTATAATTTGTGCGGGTGTTAATTGCAAAGTTTGATGCACCCTGCAGCATCATGGAAACAGAGAACCCTTTATGCTCAACCCCAAGTTTTAAAGCGAACATCGATTCAGGAAAACTTGGTGTATCGAGAAACCCTTCATCCATATTGTTAATAAGTCCATCAGCATTTCTATCGACAAACTTCAGGTCACCGGCTGAAACATCACTTCCTGCAGTAAAAATCTGATAAGCCTGGTATTTTGATTTATCAGCATTCGCATTAAGTTTTTTGTATGACTGCCACAATTCTTCTTTGTAAGCATTCGCTTCATCAACGGTCATAAATATCTGTTCCTGCTGATACCCCCAAAGTTCACCAACTCTTTTTCCGGTTTGCATCCGGTAGTCATACTTTTCTATTGGTTCATCCATTTCAATGATCTTATTCCTGGCAAACGAATAATTCAGATCGGCAAAGTAGCGTGTATTCTTGATTTTTTTATTCCATCCAATTTCTAATTCAAACCCTTTATTCTTAACCTGCGCCATGTTGAGGGCAAGCGCTCCGGTTTGCTGATAAATTGGCACCACACGCTGATTGATAAGTATATCTTTTCGGTCTTCAGTGAAATAATCGAATTTAACAGTTAGTTCGTCGCCGAAGAAAGTCAAATCAGCTCCATAGTTTATCTTGGTTGATTTTTCCCATGTTACGTTGGGATTACCTGCAGCCCCCTGATAAGCAACCGGGTAATTTACCACATCGGCTGGCAAACCAAAATTAATTCCGTAATCGAACCATCCCTGATAACCAGTGTTATCCATAACATACTTGTCAGGAAGATACAGGAATCGCTGGCTCATCCGGTCGTTACCAACCTGCCCGTATGAAAATCTCAATTTTCCGTATGAAAGTATTTTCTCACCAATCAGGTCTTGTAATAATGGTTCTTCACTGAAGGTCCAACCAGCAGAGTATGCCGGGAAGAGTCCGAAACGTTTTCCTTCGGCAAAGTTTTCCGAACCATTGTATCCAAGGTTATATTCCAGCATGTACCTGTTGGCATAGTTGTATGTTACACGGCCAACAACTCCCAGGTAAGCACGGGGTATTTCATTCCAGTACCATTCTGTAAAATGAGACTTATCAGCATTTACCAGCGCTAAACCGGTAATATTATGCTTATTAAAAGATCGGTTATAATTTAAAGCAAACTCATAATATTCTTTCCGGTACTTGCCTTGTCCAGTGTTATTTACTGGCAATCCGTTTTCTTTTACCTGATAAAAATTTACTTTTCCTTTATCATCCAAAAATGGTCTCCATGATACGATCTTTTGGTCTGAAATTTCCCTGCTAATGAGGTTTCGAAAATAACTTACCAGTGAAGCAGTACCTTTGGCAGAAAGCCCTTTGGTTATAAAATCAAGGTTCTGATCAACGATAAAGCTGTAATCATTGGTATTTTCCAATTCAATATTATACCCGCGCATATCGGTATTTAAAAGTACCGAATTGGCATTCTCCTGTACCATCACCAATTTATTATCGTGCACGTAACCATCCCAGGGCGATGAGTGTACAAGCATACTCCAATAAAAGTTTTCGGCGGGCTCCCTGATAGATGGCCCCAAATTTATGTTTTCATTAAAACTACCTCCAATACTGATTTTAGCCAATGTGGTTTTTGTAATATTTACATCAACATTGGTGCGGTAATTATAACGTTTGTAACTTGTTGATTCATCAACATTAGCGTTGAGGTTATCAAATAATCCACCCTGACTGAAGAATCCCAATGAAGTAAAATATTTCAATTTCTCGGTACCACCGCTAATGGTTAAGTTATGTTGCTGTTGTGTGGCATAATCTTTTAACATTATATCGGCATAATTCACATTGGGATAAAAAAACGGATCATTTGGCTGAACCGGATTTCCATCAACTACTCCTTTAAAACGTTCCCTCAAACTCTGTGAATACGGAGCCGATGGATTGGCAGTATTGGCCGGAAATCCCATGTATTCGTTGGCCAGTCCGGTCTGGGTGTAACTGTCAACCGGATTGATTTTAAACGTTGGGAGCATTACTGCAGTGGAGGCTTTATAGTTTATTTGGGCTGGTCCTACTTTTCCTCTTTTTGTATTTACGAGTATAACTCCATTGGCACCCCTTACTCCAAAAACAGCAGTAGAAGATGCATCTTTCAAAATCGACAACGATTCAATTTCGTTTGGATCAAGAAAATTTAAAGCAGTTTGATCCCGCTCAATTCCATCAATCAAAATAAGAGGATTTGATCCAGCTCCCGCATCCAGAGTTCCAATACCCCTGATTTTAATGGTTACCCCATCTTTACCGGGACGACCGCCCGACATGTTGGCAATCAAGCCCGGAAGTCGTCCGGCCAATGCCTGGGACACGTTACTAACTGGTTGCTCGGCAATGTCTGCTGCAGAAATAGTCGATAAAGAGCCAGTTACAGTTTCTTTTTTCTGAACACCGTAACCAACAATTACAACTTCTCCAATTTCTTCAGTTTCTTCCTCAAGAACAACTTTAAGTTTTTCGGAATTAACAACTACTTCTTTTGATTTCAACCCGATAAAAGTAAATGTTAAGATACTTCCTGATTTGGAATCAATTATAAAATCTCCATTTGCATCGGTTACTGTACCAGTTTTTGTTCCTTTAATAATAATGGTAACGCCAGGTATGGGATAACCTGTTGGGTCAACTACTTTTCCTCTTACTTTCAGGTCTTGCTGCTGCAAAACGTTTTCAGTCCACTTGTCCTTCGATGCCTGGACAGTTGACTGAAAATTAAGTAATAATGAAAGTAATAGGAAAATCTTCAGCGTAATTTTAAAATTACCTGAATAAAGGCCATAAAGTACTCTTTCATTCATAAGCTTTAGGTTTATATTCTTAATTACATTTGTTTGACAATATGCGTATCGCGATACTGCATACTTCTTAACTGATAAAATTACAAAGCATTTTTTTTAGCAACCATTGCCTGATTGTTCAGTTGACGAATAAAAAAGCTAAAACTACTGATAAATAGCTACTTAAATATTTGTATGAACAAATTACCCCTTTAGAATGGCTAATTCACCTACCTATGAAGTGTTAATTTCTGAACATTATTGCCATTTTATCCCCTACCTTTGTGACCAAAGACTGACGAATAAAACCTTTTCCATGATACTTAAGAGATTGGCTTGTTACTTCCTGATTTTCTTTTCTACGTTAATCACACTTATCGCTTCTGGCAATGAATATCAATTGGATGTAAATTCGCTCTATTTTGAAAGTATCTCTACCAAAGACAAATTACCAAACAGCGTAATCCGTAACATCGGACAGGATTCACTTGGCTTTTTGTGGTTCAGCTCAAACGATGGACTATTCCGTTACGATGGCCAGAATTATCAGATATACAGAAACGTATCCAATGATACCGAGTCACTCTCTTACAACTATATTCCGTTTATGAGATTAGATCATTCGGGTAATCCCTGGATGATATTTTCAGGATCGATTAACAAACTGGATGCTAAGACCGGAAAATTTATTCATTATTACGCTCAAAGTTTTGATACCGGGCCAACGAATCTGGGAAATACCTATCAATTTGATTTTACTCCTAAAAATAATATTTTTGCAACATCCATTCAATATGGTTTGTTGTACTTATCGAATGCTGACACCGCCATTCAATGGTTAACGAATGAAAAGAAAAGCTTTCCTGACATTTCTTCGAATCTCGAAGCCATAACCTACCACAACAACAATCTGTATGTAGGTAAAAAACATAAAGGAATTTATTCCATTCGTTTAAATGACGACCATTCAAAAATAATAGGGGTCGAAAAACTGATTGATTCCAATCATGATGAAACATACACCATTCACATTGATAAGCTTAACCGTTTATGGGCGGGAACTTCGAATGGTTTGTTGTACAAAAATCTAACAACAGGCAAAACCCAAAGCTTCCAGTTTAACCTTCAAAAGAAATCCTTTTTACCAGACAAGGAAATCCTCGCGCTTTTTGTTGATGAACGCGATTTTCTTTGGATCGGATCACGCGAGAATGGATTAAGTATTGTATCCGCTTCGGAAGTTGAATCAGCTGGTGATCGGGCAGTTGGGTTTAAATATACAACCAATTTAATTGAAGGAAGTCTGGCCAATCGCTGCATCAATGCTATTTTTGAGGATAAGGAGCAAAACATTTGGCTGGGTACCTATAGCGGAGGATTACATTTTATTAACGAGTATAAAAATAAAATTCATTCGCTGAAGTTTATCCCTGGTCATCCTCAAAGCCTCTCACATCCGAAGATCTGGGGAATTACACAAGCCAAAGACGGTAACATTTGGCTGGGAACTGACGGTGGAGGAATTGATGTCTGGAACCCGGTTCATGGTATTATAAAACGAATAAAATACGATCCATCGGGAAACGGGTTGAGTGATAATGCCATACTTTGTGCACTGACTGACTTACGCGGCGATCTTTGGTTTGGAACCTATCGTGGTGGGGTCAACCGCATTAACCCTACTACCGGACAAATTAGAATTTATAAACAAGTGCCATCCTCAATTAAAGGTGCTTTTGTTTCAGATATCAGATGTATTTATCAGGATTCATCAGAGAAAATATGGATTGGAACCAACTGGAACGGAGTCTGCTATTATGATGAATCAACTGACTCTTTTGTGAATATTCCGGAATTGGGCAATATCGATGTCAGGGCAATAATTGAATCGAAAAATGGAGGATTGTGGATTGGTACTCATTCACGAGGTTTGATCTGGTACAATCCCAAAACCAAAGAACAAAAATACTATTCAACAAACCCGGGAAATCCCAACAGTCTTCCTTCGGATGACCTTTATGCCTTGAAAGAGGATCGTACCGGTAAACTTTGGATAGGAACCCAATACGGAGGATTGTCGTGTTTTAATCCTAAAGATCAAAGCTTCACTAATTTCGACACAAAAAAGGGATTGGCCAACAATACTATTTTGTCCATTCTCGAAGACTCAAAAGGTTATTACTGGCTAAGCACCAATGAAGGCATTTCGAGATTCGATCCGGCTTCTGAAAGTTTCATTAACTACGATCAAACAAATGGCGTACTTCCGGGAGAATTCCTAAATAATTCATGTATTTCGGCTGCTGATGGCACCTTTTATTTTGGAGGTTCAAACGGGCTGAACTTTTTCAAGCCTGAGTATATTCGGCCTTCGCAAATCACTCCCAAGGTGGTTTTCACCGAATTAAGAATCTTCAATGAAAAAACGGTTCCCGGCAACGGAATAATTGACCGCAACATTGAATTCAATCCAACCATCAGGTTGAATCACCGGCAATCAGTTTTTACAATTCTGTTTCAGGGTATACAATACCCATTTGCAAGTAAATGCCAGTACAACTATATGCTGGAAGGATATGATGAAAAGTGGAATCATGCCGGAATAAACAACTCAGCGACTTACCGGCAACTTCCCCCCGGAACTTATACCCTGAAGGTAAAAGCATCAAATTCAGATGGTATCTGGAGTCCGGAAATTGCATCCATTCAAATCGAAATTATTCCTCCTTTCTGGAAAACAATCTGGGCTTATTTGCTTTATTTAGCCATTCTCGTTCTCTTCACCAGTTTTATATTCCGTTTCCGCATGAACCAGATAAAAATGCTCAACCAATTGCATTTTGAGCAAAAAATCAGGCAGAAAGAGCAAAAAATACATCATGAAAGACTTGAGTTTTTCACCAACATTTCTCACGAGTTGCGCACCCCCCTTACGCTTGTGGAGTGTGCGGTCGACGATCTGAAAAGAATGTTGGGCAAAACCAAAAACGAAAAAATAGCTGAATCGATAAAAACTGCAAGCTACCATTCGTCCAGATTATTGCAATTAATCAATCAATTGCTTGAATTCAGACGAGTTGAAACCGGGACCCCACAAATTTCGGTCGAAAAAATTAACCTGAATGAATGGATGTCTGCTTATCTCTCGAATTTTAAGGAACTGGCCGACAGCAAATCGATATTTTTGAAACTTGCCATGCCTGTAAAGCCAATTGATTTATGGGCAGATTCCGACAAGTTATCGATGATTATGAACAACCTTTTGTCGAACGCCTTTAAATATACCCCAAAAAAAGGAACCATCGAGGTAAGCACACAGGAAAATGACCAGGAGATTTTGATTGAGGTGGTAGATTCCGGATCGGGTATTTCGCCCAAAGCATTACCAAACATTTTCGATCGGTATTTCAAAACCGAAAGCCTTTCGACCAGCACCGGCATTGGGTTATCGCTTACAAAATCATTGGTCGAATTGCATCAGGGCAGCATTAAAGTAAACAGTACTATCGGAAAAGGAAGCAAATTCATTGTTATATTCAGAACTGGCAGCAAACACTTTAAGCCTGAACAAATCAAATCAACAATAAATGACGACTTAAGTACTTCTGTTGAAAGGGCAGAAATTGCACCTATCCCTTCAGAAGAAAGATTGGATCAAAAAATCATGTTGATTATTGAAGACAATCATGACATTTCAACACTTTTGGCGGAAAAATTCGCTCCGAATTTTGAAGTTCACATTGCCGATAATGGAGAAACAGGTATTGAACTTGCCCGAAAGCTAATTCCGGATATTATAATTTCTGATATTATGATGCCAGGTATACAGGGAACAGAAGTATGTAAAACATTAAAAAAGAGCCAGGCAACCAGCCATATCCCAATTATTTTACTGACGGCAAAAGGCACTGTCGATGACGAATTATTTGGATTGACCACCGGAGCCGACGATTATATTTCAAAACCCTTTATTTTCAGGATTCTCGAAGCAAGGGTAAATACCTTGATTCACAATAGAGTTAACCTTTTAAATTATTTTAAAGAAAAAGCTCCTGATCACAGCGAAAAACCACCAACAAATATCCTATTGATTCAGGAACAAGAATTCCTTTTAAAAACAGAGCAACTAATTCTTGAAAAATACCTGAATTCAGATTCATCAGTATTCAAACTGGCAGAGGATCTTAATTTCAGCCGTTCATCGCTGTACCGTAAAATAAAAATGCTGACAGGCTTATCAATCAATGAATTTGCACGTTCCGTAAAAATAAGAAAGGCAGCTAAACTTATCGAATCTGAAGACATCACCATTTCAGAAGCTGCCTACCGGACAGGATTTAATGACTTGAAATATTTTCGCGAGAATTTTGTAAGGCAAATAGGAATTACGCCTTCAGAATACAAAAACAAAAAAAAGCATGGTAAATAGTTCTCTAATTCCATTTTTTGACGAGTATAAGTTTTTCAGTTTTATGTGACTACTACGTATGTCATCTTAACTGCTTATTATTCAGCTGTAATCACCACCAAAATAGTCGTACTCACCCCTGCCTGAAGTGTAATCACTCTTGAATCATCTCCCAATTTTGAAGGTGAAAGCGCTGCCGATGATTTAATTGATGCGATACCTCGCGGAATATGGAGCGTCAGGTTTTGATCAACATCAGAAATAACCGAAGCTTTAATCTGACGGTTCTTCATATCCCAGTCTAACTTTGTTATTGTAATCCTGTTTCGGCCTTTTACTCCGGAAATCGATCCTTTTGCCAAAGCAGTGGGAAGCGCCGGAAGTAGCTCCAACATCCCTGGTTTTGTATTCACCAGCATTTCGGTTACCATCGTTGGAACCGAACAGGCCATGTCGCTGCAATAAATGTCGTTAACATTGGTATTGTAGTGACTTGTCATCAGGCTTTTGTGATATATAAAGTGGTTTTTCATTAACGACCTCAGGTATCCGTAAGCTTTGTCGCCACGGTAAAGTTTGGCTTCCGACAATGCGCGGTAACAATAGCCGAATGCAGAACCATCTTCCAAACCACTTAAATCAACAGCCTTTTTCGATGCCTCGAAAAGATTTGAAGCATCAAACTTATTGATTTCCTGGGTCGCAAAAACCGGATAAAGCTGGCTGATGTGCCGGTGGTTGTAGTTATTCTCCAGGCCTGGCCATGACCATTCTTTCAAAGCACCATCGTTTGCCACAAGGTATGGCGGTAAAGCATTCAAAAGAGCAGTCCAGGCTGGTATTTTATCCTGACTTAACCCCAGTTTGCCTGAATATTCGATCAGTTTGGTAAGCGCATGTTTTGCCGCCGCAATATCCATTGTAGCATTAACAGATGATTGCGTGTTCGAATTTGCAGGCGTATTTTCGGGCGACCACGACAAAGCAAAAACCTTCCTGCCGTTTTTATCTGTGCGGTTCAGGAAATCCTCGTAAAAAAGTCCCAGTTCTTTTAGCCAGGGATAAAGCCTGTTCCGGAGAAAGATTTCATCGCCAGTTACCTCGTAATATTCGCAGAACGGCAGCAGCAGCCAATCGGCACCCGATGTCCAGAAATTAATAGGCCAACCAGTAAAAAAATGGGTATGCAATCCATCTTCTCCGTCGGTTCGCACGGGTGCCATAATTCCCCGGCAACCCAGTAAGTTTCGGGCATTCACCTTCCAGTCGTCGAATTGCCGTTCAAAAAAGCTGAAATAAGCCTCCATCGATTCGGGCTGGTTCAAAATATTCCCGGCGCTTACCTGAAGGTTGGTGTTGGCATCGGTAGTCCAGTCGCCCGACCAGGCTGCCCCCCATGCCCCTAAATTCAAGGTGCTTAATCGTGGCGAGCCATATCCGCTATTCGAAATGTAGATGTACAATCCGGAGAAAAACATTCGTTCGAGCAGCGCTTCGTTTATTTTGGCGTCATTGCCCTCTTCAGCAGCCATGAGGTCTTCAGAAGAAAGCGCTCGGTCAGCAATACTTCCGTTCAGGTTGATGCTTACCCGGTTGAACATGGGCGTATAAACCGCACAATGCCTTGCCAACAGCTCATCATAATCGGTTGTGATGTATCCAAGTTGTGCCTGAAGTTCTTTTTTGTCCCATTGGGTAAAATCATCTTTATACCTTTCCAGTCGTGACAGCAATAATACTGAATTGGCATCAGCTATATTCAGGATCGTCCCGCTTGCACTTTTGGTTCCGCCGCTGGTGATTACTTTGGTAACACCTTCGTAACCTGCATTTTGCCCGGGAACATTGTATTTTCCACGTAAGTTCAGAAAATCGTTGGTAACCAAATTATCGAAAGTCATTGAGGCCGGTAGCTTGGGCAAATTCGGATCGAGGTTCAATTTACAATTGATGGGAGAACCTCCCGATGGTTTGGTGAGGTAGGTTACAATCACATTGTCGGCCCTTGAAACAAAGGTTTTCCGCTCCCAACTGCCATTATTGTCAGTCCAACTGGTCGTAATCTCACCTGTTTCGTAATTCAAAGTGGCTTTATAATTCGAAATTGTTACTGAAGAAGTCAGCGAAATTTTCAGGTAACATCCCGGATGAAATCCTTGAGTATTGAACCCTTTGCAACCTTTTGCCACTGCCTCGTTGTACGAACGGTTGGCTGCAACCAGATAATTTCCGGAGAGGTTATCGTCTTTGCACTGTTCAATTACATTCGACAGATCAGGAACAAGTTGAGGCCCTGCATCAGGATAAGCAAATTTGTTGTGGTTGAGAACAATCTTATCATTTAGCGGATCGCAAAAATCCAT
>CAMDGL010000077.1 GCA_945897845.1 Chitinophaga pinensis
GAGCAGATAAATAGGACTGATTATCTGGTTCAGAAGTTTCGTCGTTACTGTGAACTGGTTCCAAGAGAGGAAGTATTTGTAAGTACAGACAGGGAAGAATATATCGCAGGTGAAGAATTATGGTTTAATGTTTGGCTTTTTGACAGACAAAGCTCCCGTCCTTCAACTGACAGTAAGATTGTATATTTTGAACTGTTGAATCAGGAAAATAAACCCATAGTGCAAAAACGAATCAGGATGGAAAACGGCTCTGGCCCTGGAAACATTGAATTACCAGATTCATTAAGTACTGGATCATATACAATTAGAGCATACACCAATTGGATGAAAAATTTTCTTCCGGATAATTGCTTTACGAAAGAAATCCATATTTATAATGCCTACAGATTCGGATCATTTAAGGATAAAATATATGTGCAGGACGAATTTGAATCTCAAACAAAACCAAAATCGCTAAATCTTGATACTAATTCGTTACTGAATTTGAAAGTAAATAATCTAAAGCTTGACACTCTGGATATTTATATAAATTCTGATAAAAAATACAGCCCTGATCAAAACAGCCTTTTCTATTTGTTTATTCAGACACATGGGAACATAAACCATGTTGATTCTTTAAAGATTACTGATGGCCAGACCAAATTTAGTATCCCCAAAAGTATACTTACCCAAGGTATTAATCAAATTACATTATTCGATTTTATGGGTCGGCCAATTTCTGAGAAATATGTTTATACCCCAGGCCATAGGAAACAGCTACTCTCAATTCATTCACCAGACAGCGCGAGTACAAGGAGTAAAATAGCGCTCGAATTAAGCATTGACAGCATCCTGCCATTGGATTTGAATACTACAAACCTAAGTATATCAGTGGCTCTTCCTCCAAATAATAACATAGCAGTGGATTTGAAAGAATATATGCTATTTGCAAGTGAGTTTGGAAGGATTGGCAATGGTAAAAATATCGATGAACTTCCCGACGAATTGGTTGACAGCATTCTCTCGAATATAAAAAGCAACTGGATCGACTGGTCATCTATTCTATCTGATACAACTCCGGAGTTCAAATTTCAGGTTGAAAATGAGGACCATTATCTTTCAGGAGTACTTTCAACAGGCAATAATCAACCTGCTAACTCAGGGGAGTTGCTGTTGCTTTCAATTCCCGGAAAAACACCAGTGTTTCAGTATGCCAAAACAAATAATGAAGCAAAATTCACTTTCAATATTCCTATAAATGCAGACGAACAGGATTTAATCATTCAAGCTGATAACAGCAGTGAAGATTTTAAAATTGATATTGAATCGTCGTTTTCACAACTGTACCTGCCCGCGAAAATTAGATCCGAAACAATCCGTAAACCTTTGCCTTCCCAAATTTCTAAAATGGGCATAAATTATCAGGTCGGTGAAATTTATGAGTCTTCTTCAGTCGGAAAAACATTCTATGCTCCCGAACGGTCAATATTATATCCAAAACGATTTTATGGAAAACCATCCAGCGAAATTGTAATGAATGATTGGGTTAAATTGCCTAAAATGGAAGAGGTTTTCTTTGAAATTGTACCAAATATTAAATTGAAAAGAAAAGGGACTATTTATGAAATGTCGTTGATTGACCCGGTTGGTAATGTGCTCTATGACACGCCACCAGCCATGCTGATAGATGGCGTAATTACAAAAGATCCAACAATTATTGCAAATCTTAATCCAGAACACGTTGAAAAAATTGACATCGTGAAAGAACAATACATGGTAGGTGATTATTTATTTAATGGCATAGTAAACGTAATTACCAAATCAGGAGATTTTAAAGATATTTCACTTCCGTACAATTCGATCAGGATGCATTACGGCATTTTTGATCCTGTTCCATTGTTTGAATCGCCTGATTATTCATCAACAGAAATGAAAATTAGCCGGACTCCCGATTTTAGAAACACACTTTATTGGAATCCATCTGTAAAGCCGGGAAAAGACGGAAAGGTAAGAATCGAGTTCTGGACTTCTGATATAAAATCCGATTATGAAATTAATATACAAGGCATTACCTCTGAAGGTAAAACTTTATCAATCAAAAAAAATATCAGTATAAAATAGAATGATATTTTATAACAATTGATACTTTTTATCCCTTAGACTGCTTCGCGCTCAGGGAGCAACGCTCCGGTCTTCCGTCTTCCGTCGCCCTTTCGCCCCGTCTCCCATCTCCCGTCTTCCCTACTTCACAAACGATTTCGCTTTTTCTACGGCGGCTGAAAGTCCTGAAAGGTCTTTTCCTCCGGCAGTCGCGTAAAACGCCTGACCACCGCCGCCGCCCTGCATTTCTTTGGAAGCTTCGCGAACAATGGTTCCTGCATTCAGGCCTTTTTCAGCAACCAAATGATCGGCAATCATCACCGTTATCGAAGGTTTTCCGCCAATGGCTGAACCCAGCGCAAGGAACAGATTGTCAATTTCGCCTTTCAACTGAAAAGCCAAATCTTTCACGGCCTGTGCAGAATCGAGCTGAATGACTTCAGCAATTACATTCACGCCATTGATTTGCTGTACTTTATTCTTCAGTTCCTGCTTAATTCCTGAAGCAGCTTTTCGCTCAAATTCTTCAATCTGTTTTTGCAGATGACTGTTCTGTGCCAACACATCTTCCACCGATTTTTTCAGGTTTTGGGTATTATTGAGCAGAGCCTTTACTTCCGACAATTCATCCAAATGTTTTTTTACAAATTCTTCGGCACGGTCGGCTGTAATGGCTTCGATACGGCGAACTCCGGCTGAAATAGCGCTTTCGGAAGTAATGATAAACGAACCGATCTGACCTGTTGCCGGAACGTGTGTTCCTCCGCACAACTCAACAGAATCGCCAAATTTAATGACGCGCACCACATCACCGTATTTTTCGCCGAAAAGCATAATAGCCCCTAAATCTTTCGCCTGATCAAAAGCAACCGCCCTGTTTTCTTCGAGCACCAGATTTTCGCGGATCAATTCATTTACGCGTGCCTGAATGCGATCAAGTTCCTCTTTGGTCACTTTCTGGAAATGCGAAAAGTCGAAACGCAAGTATTCACTGTTCACCAGCGAACCTTTTTGTTCCACATGTGTACCGAGCACTTCGCGCAAAGCATGATCGAGCAAGTGGGTTGCGGTATGGTTGTTCATTGTCAGCCTTCGTTTCCCGTTGTCAACCACTGCGGTGAAAGTCGCGGCAGGATTTTCAGGAAGTTTATTGGCAATGTGAATGGTCAGATTGTTTTCTTTTAGCGTATCCACAATTTTGGTGCGGTGTCCATCAGCTAAAATGTATCCCGAATCGCCTACCTGTCCGCCGGATTCGCCGTAAAACGGAGTTTTGTCGAATACCAGATGGTAAAATTCCTTGCCCTTTTGGGTGACTTTGCGGTAACGCGAAATCCGAACTTCAGTTTCAAGCTCATCGTAACCAACAAATTCAACCTGTTCTATCTTTTTAAGTTCCACCCAATCGTCGGTTTCCTGCGCGGCTGCATTTCGCGAACGGCTTTTCTGTTTTTCCATTTCAGAATTGAACTCATCCATGTTCACGCTCATTCCATTTTCACGAAGAATTAGCTCTGTTAAATCAATTGGAAATCCGTAGGTATCATAAAGCGTAAATGCAAGTATCCCGCTCAACACTCCCCCTCCTTTGGAGGGGGTTGGGGGGAGGCTTTTTTCCAAAAGTCGGATACCGGTTTCGAGTGTCCGAAGAAAAGATTCTTCCTCCTCACGGATCACATTTTCTATCAAACCCTGTTGTGAAACCAATTCGGGGAATGCATCGCCCATCTGTTCTTTCAACACTTCAACGAGTTTCCAGATAAATGGCTCTTTGAAATCGAGAAAAGTATATCCATAACGAACTGCACGGCGCAAAATCCGTCGGATTACGTATCCGGCTTTGTTGTTTGAAGGCAACTGACCATCGGCAATTGAGAATGAAATGGCGCGCAAATGGTCGGCAATTACCCGCATCGCAATGTCTGCCTGAAGGTTTTCACCGTATTTCTTGTTGCTCAGACTGGCAATTTTTGCAATCGTGGTCTGAAATACGTCGGTATCATAGTTCGATTTTTTGTTCTGCACCACCATACACAAACGTTCGAAACCCATTCCGGTATCAACATGTTTGTCCGGAAGTTCTTCTAAACGTCCGTCGGCCTTTCGGTTAAACTGAATAAAAACGAGGTTCCAGATTTCGATTACCAGCGGATTGTCCTTGTTCACCTGATCGCGTCCCGGGCTTTTTGCACGTTCTTCATCATCGCGCAAATCAACATGAATTTCGGAGCAGGGACCACATGGACCGGTATCACCCATTTCCCAGAAATTGTCCTTTTTGCTTCCGTTGATAATCCGATCGGCAGGCAAGTATTTCCTCCATAAATCAAATGCTTCGTTGTCGCGTTCAAGCTTGTCGTCGTCACTTCCTTCAAAAACGGAGGCATACATTCGGTCAGCCGGAATTTTCAATACATCGTGCAGCAATTCCCAGGCCCAGTTGATGGCATCTTCCTTGAAATAATCGCCAAACGACCAGTTACCCAGCATTTCGAACATGGTATGATGATAGGTATCGTGACCTACTTCTTCCAAATCGTTGTGTTTACCTGAAACCCTCAAACACTTCTGGGTATCGGCCACGCGTAAACTTTTAGCTGGCTGATTTCCAAGGAAAATATCCTTGAACTGGTTCATCCCGGCATTGGTAAACATCAATGTCGGATCGTTTTTTACAACCATCGGAGCGGAACTCACAATCTGATGCCCTTTCCCGGCGAAAAAATCTAAAAACGCTTTTCTGATTTCCTTGGAATTCATCTGTATCTGTATTTTTTTCAACTTTAAAATCTGTTAAAAATTCCCAATTAATTGAAGCCCAACATTTATTTTGATTGAAAACATTAGCTTTGCAGGCTGTTTAAACTGGAATTTTCGAAACCGTGCAAAGTTAGATTTTTTACTTAAATTTGTTCCAACCCGAAAAATAAATTCCATAAACCCTGCTTTATGGCGAAAGTCAAGTACAAATTTAATGCTCACACACTTAGCTACGACAAGATCGTCATTAGCTTCAAAACAAAAATCAAGCGTTTTTTAGCCTTGTTTTCAACCACACTGGTAAGTTCGGTGCTGATTGCAATTGGCATTCTGCAATTTTACGAATCTCCCCGAATGCGCTCTCTCAATAAAGAAAACGAACGACTGGAGACTCAATATGAGCTGCTATACAAGGATTTAACCAATGTTGAAAAAGTACTCGATGAAATTGAACAGCGTGACAATAATTTATACCGCGTAATATTCGAGAGCGATCCGATTCCGTCAACCATCCGAAAAGCCGGATTTGGCGGGGTAAACAAGTATTCGCGGCTCGAATCGTTCGACAATTCGGAACTGGTTATCAAAACTGCCGAAAAACTTGACATTCTTTCTAAGCAGGCATATATTCAGGCCAAATCGTACGACGAGGTGATGAACATGGCGCTCAACAAGGAAAAACTGGTAGCCAGTATGCCAGCCATTATGCCCATTTCAAATAAAACCCTTAAAAGCACCGCCTCCGGCTGGGGATTCAGGATACATCCAATATACAAAATCAAGCAATTTCATTACGGGATGGACTTCACTGCACAGATCGGCACCAAAGTTTACGCTACCGGCGATGGAATTGTTAAAGATGTTCAGACGATTGGCAGTGGATATGGTAAATGGATACTGATCGACCATGGATTTGACTACCAAACCCTGTATGGTCATTTGAGCGGATTCAATGTTAAAATAGGCGAACATGTTAAACGTGGCGCTGTAATTGGTTTTGTTGGAAGTACAGGAACATCGACTGCGCCCCATCTGCATTATGAGGTACATAAAAACGGAACTCCCGTCAACCCTCAATACTATTATTTCAAAGATTTGAATGCCCAGGAATACGAAAAGATGGTTACTATATCATCCAATATCGGTCAAACTTTCGACTAAAAATAAATATTGTGCCATACAAAAAGCCCAAAATTGAGAAGGTATTTTATACAATCGGCGAGGTCGCTGATTTGTTTGGAGTGAATACATCCAAAATTCGTTTCTGGGAAAATGAGTTTGACATCCTGAAGCCGCACAAAAACAACAAAGGCAACCGGATGTTTACCCCGGAGGACATCGAAAACCTTAAACTAATTAACCACCTGCTGAAAGAAAGGGGAATGACCATTAAAGGGGCACAGAAAAAACTGAAAGAAAACAAAGAAGATACCCTTCAGAATTTTGAAGTGGTTAGCCGGCTTCAGGAAATAAGGCAAATGCTCGTTGAAATTAAGGACGAACTGTAGAGACAGGGCAATGCCCTGTCTCTACGTTAAAATACATTCATGCAACTCAAACATATTACACAATTCATTGAATCTATTGCCCCGCTTTCATTTCAGGAATCGTACGACAATTCCGGGCTGATCATTGGCCATCCTGATGATGAAATTTCAGGAATTCTGATTTCGCTGGACATTACCGAAGAAATTGTGGATGAAGCGATCAGCAAGAAATTAAACCTGATTATTGCCCATCATCCGATCATTTTTATCGGGCTGAAAAAGCTGAACGGCAAAAATTACATTGAACGGTGTGTGGCAAAAGCGATCAAAAACGACATCGCCATTTACGCTGCTCATACCAATCTGGATGGTGTTTTCGGCGGCGTGAACAGCAAAATCTGCGAAAAACTTCAGTTGCAAAATTGCCGGATGCTGATTCCGATGCAAAACTTCCTGAAAAAACTGGTGACATTTGTGCCAACCGACCATGCTGAAAATGTAAGAAAAGCCTTGTTTGATGCAGGCGCCGGAAACATCGGCAATTACGATTCGTGCAGTTTCAACCAATCAGGAACAGGAAGTTTCAAAGGAAACGATGAAACCAATCCGTTTGTTGGCGAGAAGAATCAGCTTCATTTTGAGGAGGAAACACGCATTGAAACCATTTTCCCCAAACATCTTCAGCACAAAGTGATTCAATCGCTCCTGAATGCGCACCCATACGAAGAAGTTGCCTACGATATTTATCCGCTCGACAATGAATTTACACAGGGCGGAACCGGAATGATCGGTGAACTTTCGGAACCGATGGAAGAAATGATTTTTTTGCAAAACCTCAAAGAAATATTTAATTGTCAGGTAATAAAACATACTCAATTATTAGGGAAACCCATCGCTAAAGTGGCAGTTTGCGGTGGTTCCGGAAGTAGTTACCTGAACAAGGCAATTGCACAGAACGCCGACATTTTTATTTCAGGAGATTTTAAATACCACCAGTTTTTTGATGCCGAACAACGGATAATTATTGCAGATATAGGGCATTATGAAAGTGAACAATTCACTAAAGAAGTTTTTTATGAATTACTTACAAAAAAATTCCCTAAATTTGCCCTCCATTTGTCGGAAATAAGCACAAATCCGGTAAATTATCTGATTTAAAAATAGTTAAACAATTATAAGTATGAATACTCAGTACGTTAGAGACGAAAATAAAAGTGTGCCAATCAGTTCAAAGCTCAGAGCGCTTTTTGAACTGCAAAACGTTGTTTCTGAAATCGACAAATTCAAAACGCTTCGAGGTGAATTACCACTGGAAGTTCAGGATTTGGAAGACGAAATTACCGGTTTAAAAACCCGCGTAAGCAACTATGAAGACGACACCAAAGATCTGGAAACGGCCACTAACAACAAAAAAGCTGCAATAAAAGAATCAGAATTACTGATCGCAAAATACACCGAACAGCAAAACAATGTTCGTAACAACCGCGAATTCGATTCATTGAGCAAGGAAATTGAATTCCAGAAATTGGAAATTGAATTGTCGGAAAAACGCATCCGTGAATTCACCATCGAGCTCAACAGTAAAAAAGAATCAATTGGTTCTTCAGCCCTGTTGCTGAAAGAACGCCTTGAAGATTTAGACCGTAAACAACGCGAACTGGAAGAAATTACCGCTGAAACTCAAATTGAAGAAGAAAGGCTGAAAGCCAAAACCGAAAAAATTGAAAGCAATATCGAAGCACGTTTGCTGATGGCTTTCAAACGTATCCGCAAAAACGCCCGCAACGGACTTGCCGTTGTAACCGTTCAGCGTGATGCATGCGGTGGTTGCTTCAACAAAATTCCGCCACAGCGTCAAATGGACATCGCATCGCGCAAAAAAGTCATTGTTTGCGAATATTGCGGACGTATCCTGGTTGATAAAGACATCCTGGATTCGATAGAAACAGCAGAATAAACAATATTAAAATACCCTGAAAAAGTCGGCTTCCTGTCGGCTTTTTTTATTTATTTTGGTTATCAGTCATGTCATTTACAATGAACACAAAATACACCTGGAAAAATCTTTTCTTTTACACTTCAGTTTTCCTGTTTGCAGTATCGCTGCCATTTTCGGAATTCATGGTCAGTTTAAGTTCAGGATTGCTTTTAATTAGTTTTTTACTGACAGGTGGTTTTCAGGAAAAGTACAACCGGCTAAGGAATCAGCCGGCTGCCTTGCTTATCATTTCAGTTTTCTTTGTGTATGTGATCGGTGTAATTTTCACGCGGAACATGCCGCTGGCCTTGTACGAACTGCAAAAAACGGCTTTCATACTGGTCGTCCCCCTCAGTTTGGCTATTGGTCCGCCAATTGGTTATAAAATGTTCAGGAAGGTTTTACTTGCGTTCATAACTGCCCTGAATCTTGCTTCCGTTATCGCACTTTTCAGGCTGATTTTCAGAGAACAATTTGGCATTCACGATATTTGGCAGATTTTATTTGTCTCGCACATCGGCTTCAGTTTTCAATTATTGCTGGGTGTTTCCATCCTGATTTACGAACTGTACAATCAAAAGTCACTCAGTAAAAATTTACGGTACCTGATAATTGCCGACATTCTGTATTTGCTGGTTTTCCTTTTTATCCTGAAATCACTCACCGGTCTGGCAACTTTCGCCGTGCTTCTTGTAGTGCATCTGTTTTTTGTAATCAGGAAAATAAAAATCAGGAAGTGGAAACTCTTTGGTTCATTCATGCTGCCTGTTCTGATTTTATTGGGTTTTTTCTACCTCGGATCGTGCGTCTATCGTTTTTACGACACTGAGCCTATTGATCCGGCCAGATTGCCTGAAAAAACACAGAACGGAAATCTTTACGAACACGATCTGAATGATAAAATGCTCGAGAACGGTCATTATGTGGGTTTATACCTTTGTCCCGAAGAGCTTAAAAATGGCTGGGAGCAACGATCGTTGATGGGCTATAATCAAAACGACCAGAACGGCTTCCCGGTTTCGGCCACTCTGGTCCGTTACCTGACCTCAAAAGGCCTGACAAAGGACTCTGCCGGGATATCAAAACTAACTCATGAAGACATTCAATTCATCGAAAAAGGAATTGCCAACCACATTTATACGCAACGTTTTTTTTCGCTTTATCCGCGCATATACCAAACAATCTGGGAATTGGATGTCTATTTTAAAACCGGCGATCCTAATCTGAAATCGTTGGCTCAACGCATTGAATTTGTAAAGGCAGCCACAACCATTGTCGGCGAACATCCTTTGTTTGGTGTTGGTACCGGCAATTGGAAACAGGAATTTATCACCGCCTATCAGAAAAATCAATCGAAACTTGATCCCCAGCATTATGGAAGTTCACACAACCAATACCTGAATTACCTTGTAAAATTCGGAATTCTTGGATTTGTATGGATAATATTCGCATGGACCTATCCATTGTTCCTGACAAATAAACATCGGTATTATCCGGCAGTAATGTTGCTACTGATTCTGGGCATAGCCAATTTCTCTGATTCGAACCTTGAAGCTCACATGGGCATCAGCTTCTTTATTTTCTTTTACAGTATGTTCCTGTTCAGCGAAACGCAACAAACAGAGCTCGAAAAATGAAAATCAGTCTCATCATTTCCACTTACAATAAACCGGAATACCTTTTCCATTGCCTGAATAGCATCTCTAAATTGGATGAGTTTCCGGATGAAATTATTGTGGCCGATGATGGTTCAGGAAAAGAGACAGCAGAACTGATCGAAAAATTCAGGCAACAATTATCTGCTCCACTATTTCACGTATGGCAGGAAGACCAGGGATTTCGACTATCCCGAAGCAGAAACAATGGAATTATAAAATCATCAGGAGATTACCTGATTTTCATCGATGATGATATAATTCTGCATCCCGACTTTATTAGCGACCATCGCCGGTTCGCGAAAAAAAACTGTTTATACTGTGGAAGCAGGGTTCGGCTAAGCCCGGAAAAAACTTCCCAAACAATAAAAAGTGGCCAATACCATTTCCCTTTTTGGGCAAACGGGTTGGAATCGCGTGAAAATGCCATCCGCATCCCCTTCCTGCACAAATTTATCAGCGGTCCGAAATATACACATCAGCGAATGCGAGGATGCCACATGGCTTTTTGGAAAGAAGATTTGATCAGAATAAACGGTTTTGACGAACGATATAAAAGCTGGGGCTACGAGGATTCGGACGCGGTAATGCGCATGATGCATTCAGGAGTAAAACGTATTAATTTGAAATGGGCGGCAATATGCTATCATATGTACCACCCAATAAATCAAAAAACCTCAAACAACGATGTATTGCTGTTTGAGGTAATTCGTACTAAATCGATCCGTTCACAAATCGGAATTGACCAACGTAATTAAGGTTTTATCTACCTTCTCCAATAACTCAGTGTTCGGCGTGAGCTCAGTCGAACGCCTGTCGAACTTACCAGCTTCCGCCAGCGCCACCACCGCCGAAGCTTCCGCCGCCGAAGCCGCCAAAACCACCGCCACCGCCACTTCCTCCTGAAAAACCTCCAAAGGAACCACCTCCCCTGTTACTTCCCAGCAAGCCCATGGCAATCCAGAAAGGAATACTGCTACCGCCATTGTAATGACGACCGCGACCTCCTTTGAAAAGCGATACGAGTACAATGATGATCATGATGACAATAAAAAAGGCGCCACCTTCCGACTTCTTTTCGCCTGCTTTTTGCTCGTAATCCTGTGCAGTGAATTCCTGAGCTGCCAAACCCATTAAAACTTTGGTTCCTGAATACAGTCCTCCGAATATATCATCCTGCTTAAACCTTGGAATCATTTCAGTGTTTACCACTGTGCGATTAGCAACCGCATCGGGGATGATTCCTTCAAGGCCATAACCAACAGCGACAAATACTTCACCTTTTTCGTTCCCCGTTTTTGGCTTAAAAACAATTACAATCCCGTTGTTTTTATCCTTACTCCCAACACCCCACTTTTCGCCAAGCCTGAATGTAAAATCGGATATTTCGTTGCCTTCCAGGCTTGGTATGGTCACAATGGTTATCTGGGTCGTAGTTGACTGATCAAATTGCACCAGTTCAGACTCCAGTTGCTGTTCTTCCTGATCGGAAAGCACATTTGCCAAATCGTTCACCAACCGCGGTGGATTGGGACGTTCAGGAATGTCCTGTGCAAAAACGGAAATGGTAAAAACTGAAAGGAATAATATCAGTAATAAATTCTTCATTTTATAAATTTTTGTCGAAAGAAATCTCATCCGATAGTTCATTAACATCTTCACTATGAAACGGGAAATGTGCTTTTAGCTGTTCCCCGGCCATCAGAATTCCCGTTGAAAGTCCTTCGGCAAATTTACCATCTTTAAAATATCCCAGCATGGTTTCCTTAATCTGATCCCAGAAATCGGCAGGAACCACCTGATTGATACCGGCATCGCCCAGAATGGCAAATTTACGGTCGTGTACAGCGAGATAAAACAAAACGCCATTTCGCTGCGCGGTATTATGCATTTCAAGTTTTCCGAATACATACGCTGCACGATCGAGTACATCGATTTTGCAGTAGCCTTCAGCATGTAATTTTATTTCTCCGGAAGTATTGAACTCAGCTCGGGCAATGGCATCGGTAATCTGTTTCTTTTCCTCTTTGCTGAAAAAATTTTCGACTGACATGGTTGTGAGGATTTTAGTTTATTAAAAAATGCTTCTGGCTACTGGCAACCGGCAACTGGCGATTTACCAGAAGATAGAAGCCAGTAGCCAGAGGCCAGTAACATTTAAAACTTTACTTCCGGCGCTTTTTCGGCTCCGGCTTCAGCTTCGAAATATGCTTTCTTTTCGAAGCCGAACATTCCTGCAAAAATATTTTTCGGGAAAGTGCGGATAAAAGTATTGTATCCTTGTGCACTTTCATTGAATTTCATACGTTCAACCGTGATTCGGTTTTCGGTACCTTCCAATTGAGCCTGCAAATCCAAAAATCCAAGATTGGCTTTCAGTTCAGGATATTTTTCAACCACCACCATTAACTTGCTCAAAGCAGATGACAAACCCGACTGTGCATTCTGAAAATTTTGAAGCGATTGTGCGTCCAGCTTTTCAGGATTAATATTCACCGA
This sequence comes from Chitinophaga pinensis, assembly GCA_945897845.1. Classification (GTDB taxonomy): domain Bacteria; phylum Bacteroidota; class Bacteroidia; order Bacteroidales; family Prolixibacteraceae; genus Aquipluma. The sequence continues at coordinate 12,459 of CAMDGL010000077.1, forward strand.
AGTGGCTTTGGCACGGGCTTCAATTACCTGAGTCAGGGTTTCTTTTTCAAAATCGGCATACCCTTTTACGGTGTTCACCAGATTTGGAATCAAATCGGAACGGCGCTGATATACGTTCTCAACCTGCGACCATTGGGCAGTCACGCCTTCCTGCATGGTAACCATGTTGTTGTATGAACTCTTTACCGACGAATACGCAAGCAAAAGCAATACGGCAATAACTGCCAGAATAATCCACGTCTTTTTCATTTTATTTACTTTTTAATTAATAATCTTACAATACAAAAT
>CAMDGL010000078.1 GCA_945897845.1 Chitinophaga pinensis
TTTTTTTATGGTTTAAAATAAAGGCTCTATTACGTTTGGTATGGATAAGAATAACTGTTACAAAGTAAATTTCAAATGAAGAAATTCCTTGCTTAAAAAACCTTATTTCTATTTAAACAACCTTAGTAGAAAACATAATTCACCATTGTTTTTAACCTTATTTATTCATCTGCAAATAAAAAAGGTAATAAGGTCAAATTCGCACTCACGAACTATTAGTACTAAGGTTTCTTTGGCAAATAAGGTTTTAAAAAATGAAAATTCATTTACCAAAACCAAAAGAGGTTTCTCCGAACAAAGTTATATTACCCACAGCATTCGTTATAGAACAAAAAAAAACCATCCGTCGATTGACAGATGGCCTTATGTATTTTGTATTCGAAAGTTAAATTCTATTTTGCGTAGCTGATGGCTCGCATTTCGCGGATCACGGTAATTTTTATTTGTCCCGGGTAAGTCATTTCGTCCTGAATGCGTTTTGCAATATCGAACGACAATTGTTCTGAATCCTTGTCGCTGATTTTATCGCTACCAACAATCACCCTCAATTCGCGGCCAGCCTGAATGGCATAAGTTTTTAAAACTCCCGGATAGGTAAGTGCAAGTTCTTCAAGCGTTTTCAGACGTTTGATATACGACTCGACCACTTCGCGGCGGGCGCCAGGGCGTGCACCTGAAATGGCATCACAAACCTGAACGATCGGAGAAAGCAGGCTGGTCATTTCAACCTCATCGTGGTGGGCTCCAATGGCATTGCAAATATCCGGTTTCTCTTTGAAGCGTTCTGCCAGCTTCATACCCAATACTGCGTGTGGTAATTCCGGTTCATCATCGGGCACTTTCCCAATATCATGAAGCAATCCGGCACGTTTGGCGGCCTTGGCGTTCAAACCCAATTCAGTAGCCATAATTGCGCACAAATTAGCAACTTCGCGTGAGTGCTGCAACAAATTCTGGCCATACGACGAACGGTATTTCATTTTACCGATCATGCGGATTAATTCAGGATGCAATCCGTGAACACCCAAATCAATGGTGGTTCGTTTACCTGTTTCAATAATTTCTTCTTCAACCTGTTTGCGCACTTTTTCAACAACTTCCTCGATGCGTGCAGGGTGAATACGGCCATCGGTTACCAGTTGATGCAGCGCCAGACGGGCTATTTCGCGGCGTACGGGATCAAATCCGGAAAGCACAATGGCTTCAGGAGTATCATCAACTATAATTTCAACACCGGTGGCTGCTTCGAGTGCACGAATGTTTCGTCCTTCGCGGCCGATGATGCGGCCTTTTATCTCATCACTTTCGATGTGGAAAATGGTTACTGAGTTTTCAATCGCGGTTTCGGTTGCTACACGTTGAATGGTTTTGACCACCACTTTCTTGGCTTCTTTATTTGCCGAAAGTTTGGCTTCTTCCATGATCTCGTTAATGTACGACATGGCCTCTGTTTTGGCTTCGTTCTTCAAAGAATCAACCAATTGGGTTTTGGCTTCTTCAGCCGATAAGCCTGACAATACTTCCAGTTTTTCAACCTGCTGTTTGTGAAGCGCTTCCACTTCGTGTTCACGTTTTTCAAGCAGTTCAAGCTGATTGGTCAGGTTTTCGCGGATAACATCCACATCGTGTTTCGAAGTTTCAAAGTCCTTAATATTACGATTAAGTTCCTCTCTGCGTTGGTTAATTCCGGTTTCCCGTTGTTTCAGTTTTGCCTCGAAGTTGTTGACCTTGATATTCTTCTCATTGATGTATTCCTCATGATCGGATTTCAATTGCAAAAATTTCTCCTTGGCCTGAAGAATTTTATCTTTTTTAATTACTTCACCTTCCGCTTCCGCTTCGGTAACAATTTTCTTTTTTTTGCTCTGCAGGGCTTTATCCCACATAAAATAGGAAAGCACCCCTCCACCAAAAAAGCCAGCTATGGCGTATATAATCTCCATTTGTTATTAAATTAAACTTGTTTAAACTAAATAAATAAACCCGCATTTTCAACCTAAAAGTCAGGGAATGCAAAGTGAACTCCTGAATTTAGATATAAAATGCGGGTTTCGTATATATGATAAAATTTTATTCCTTCAATGACAGATAATCACTTAATTCTTCATCCAGTTTTTTCAACTCGTCAAATAATGGCGAACGGTCAACTTTTTCTTCAAGATCAATCGTTTTTAACACAAATTGAAAAGCAGTCATTGCTAAAAAATCCTGTGTGCTACTACCTGAATACTTTTGTCGATACTGAAGAATTATATCATTTATTATTTTGGCAGCTTTCCGGTATTTTTCCTCTTCGTCCCTGTCCACTTTCAACGGATATTCACGTCCGTCAATTTTGATCTTTATAGAAAGCTTGTCTGTCATTTATTTTTGTATTACTTGTTTAAAAGAGCAATACATTTATCAATTTCCCGCACTAATTTTTGTATTTTGTTTTTTGCATCCTTGTTATCATCGTCTGATGCAACCAACATTTTAGCCAATTTCACATTTTCATATTTCTGTTCAAGCAAACTATTTTCCTGACGAAGATGATTGATCGTTTCTTCAAGACTTTCAATTTTTCCACGTAACTGGACTTTTTCCTGTTTAAGATTCTCGTGTTTAGCAATCAGTTGCTTCACTTTAAGCTTAAACTCCAACAGTAGGTTTTTCTCCAGATCAGTCATTTTTTTCTGCTTTCATCGACAAAATTAACATTTTTGACCAATACATGAAATTTGCGACCGATTATTTCGTTTTTAGCGAAACTTACCATTTGACAGTTGTAATGAATAAGTTTTATATTTTCGCAGACCAAATAAATCAGGATGAAAAGACTCTTACAAATTTTAATATTTCTAATTACAGGATTATCTTCAATCGCTCAATCTTTGGATAAACCAGATCCGAATTACTATATGGCGCCAATGAAAATCCCATTTCTGCTCTCCGGAAATTTCGCCGAATTGAGAACCAATCATTTTCACGGTGGAATCGACATTAAAACACAGGGAAAAACGGGATTAGCTGTTTATGCTGCCGCAGAAGGAAATATTGAGCGAATAGTTATTTCTCCCTCAGGATATGGAAATGCATTGTACATCGGGCATCCGAACGGGACCACAACTGTTTACGGTCACCTCCTGAGTTTTGCACCTCAAATTGAAAGTTACATCCGGAAAATTCAGTACGAAAAAGAAACTTTTGCCATCGACCATTCGGTTCCTGCTGATACCTTGAAAGTAAAAAAGGGAGAACAAATTGCAAAAAGCGGAAATACAGGCAGTTCAGGAGGGCCGCATTTGCATTTCGAAATCAGGCAAGTAAAAGAGCAAACGATCATGATGAATCCTTTGCTTTTTAATATGCCGGTAAAAGACAAGACCAAGCCAGTTATTCAGGCGTTGATGGTTTATCCGGTTTCTGACGATGCAGGCGTTTCAGGGAAACAGGTTCCGCAACAATTCGAAACGATACTGAATGGAAATACCTACCAGCTAAAAGCCAACCAGTCAATTCCGGTGTGGGGAAAAATTGGCTTTGGATTGCAGGCAGTCGATAAGCTTGACGGAAGCGCCAATAATTGCGGTATTTACAGTTTGAAACTTAGCATTGACGATGAATTGGTTTATTCATTTACCATGGACGATTTTGCCATCGAGGAGTCGAAATATATCAATTCGCACATGGATTACGAACAGGCCATCCGTTCGAACCGCAAGTTGTACCGCACCTGGATTGAACCGGGCAACAAACTGAATATCTACGATAAAAATGAAAAAGGCGGAATTTATAAAGCGACCGACGGGAAACTTCATCAGGTAAAATATGAAATTACCGATGTAAACGGGAATTCCACGTCACTTTCTTTCAAAATTCAATCGCGTGAAGCACCCTTTTCCAGGCCTGAACCCAAAGGGGAACAATTTAAATTCAACCGCAACAACCATATCCGGAACGATGACATAGAATTTACTGTTCCTGAAGGAGCTTTATACAACGATGTGGATTTTCTTTTCGAAAAGCAACCGGCCAGCCAGAAATTTTATTCACCGGTTTATAAATTGCACAACGCATACACTCCCCTGCATTTTGCCTGCCCGTTGAGGATCAAAGCGGTAACCCTTCCGGAGAGGCTGCAATCGAAAGTGATGCTTGCTCAGGTTGACCCGGCTACCGGTCGAATTTATTCGGCTACCGGAAAGTTTATGGATGGCTGGGTGGAAGGAAACATCCGCGTGCTGGGAAATTATGCGCTGGCCGTTGACACGGTTGCCCCGAAAATTGTTCCGCTGAGTATTACAGATAAGAAAACACTGACCGAAACCAGCCGAATCAGGTTCACAATTACTGACAACCTTTCAGGAATCGAAACATTCAACGGAACCATTGACGGCAACTGGGTGCTGTTTGAATACGATCTGAAGAACAAATTAATCACTTATACGTTTGATAAGAGTAGGCTTCAGTTCGGTAAAAATCATGAATTAATCCTGAAAGTCACCGACTTTAAAGACAATTCAAGTACTTACAAGGCAAACTTCTACAAATGACAAAAAGTTATGTATGCATAGGTTGTATGTCGGGCACATCAGTAGATGGACTTGATTTGGTGGCCTGCAGGTTTACTTTCGACACGAAGTGGAATTTTGAAATTCTGAAATCCAATACCATCTCGTATCCACACAAATGGGTGAACAAACTCACGACTGCTGCGGAATTGAATTCACTTGAATTTGCCTTTCTGCACAACGAATACGGAAAGTTTATCGGGAAACAAATCGTTGATTTTTGTGCCGACCTTCCTGAAAAACCTGAAATGATTGCATCGCACGGTCACACCATTTTTCATCAGCCCGATATGAAACTGACTGTTCAGATTGGCAATGGCGCCAACATTGCGGCAACTTCAGGAATACAAACTATTTGCGATTTCAGGTCGTTGGATGTGGCGCTTGGTGGACAAGGCGCTCCACTCGTTCCGATTGGCGATGAACTGTTGTTTGGCGAATATGAATTTTGCCTTAACCTGGGTGGAATTGCCAATGTTTCGTTTCGTGAAAACGATGAAAGAAAGGCGTTTGATATTTGTCCGGCAAACATGGCTTTCAATCATTTTACCAAAGAACTGGGCTACGAATACGATCTCAACGGAAGTTTTGGACGCACCGGAACGATTCATCCAGAATTACTGGACCTGTTGAATTCACTGGATTTTTACCAGCTTGATGGACCAAAATCATTGGGACGCGAATGGTTTGAAACTGAATTTCTGCCATTGATTTATTCGTTTCAACTAGCTCCGGAAGATGCACTCAGAACACTTTACGAACACGTTTCTGATCAAATTGCCATTGCGGTTGACCAATATCCAAAAGGTCAGATTTTGATTACCGGTGGAGGCGCTAACAATGTGTTCCTGATGGAACTATTCAGCGAAAAAACAAAGCATAAAACAATCCTGCCTTCAGCACAAATCATTGACTTTAAGGAAGCCATCGTATTTGCATTTCTTGGTGTACTTCGTTTCAGAAATGAGATTAATTGCCTGAAATCAGTAACCGGAGCCGACCACGACCATTCAGGAGGGTCCATCTATCTTCCATGAGCATATTATCTTCAAATTCGTTCACACTTTGAAAATTCTAAGATTGAACTAATCCGTGCACGAAAAAACGTAATACAATGATTGCAAAACAGATATACAACAAAAAAAGTCGCCTTTATTTGCAATCAAAATCTATAGCCTTTTGTATCGACTTGCTGCAAACCGGACAAAATATGTCGATGGTGTGCAGGTTGTTCATCAAACAATTGATCCACGGCCGGTAAACTCCTTTTGTCACATATCCGCCACCTTCGTAAACACCCAGTTTTTCCTTTTTCCACTGTTTCTCAGGAGTCGGAACTGGTGATCCTTCAGGAAGCATATTTTTCCATTTCTTATCAAAGTCAACCAGTGTGGTCAGATTGGGTTCCCAGGGTTCCACGTTGGTAGGATAAAAGTCGGAATACTCTACACCGCCAACATATTCATCGCCCAGGCCGGCAAATAAATGACCAAATTCATGGATGCAAATCTTTCCTGTTTCATCTTCATGATGGGCAGCGCTGATTCCGTAGAAATTATAAATGGCGCCACCGCCGTATTTAGTGGTATTTGCCAGAATGTATATGTAATCGTAAGGCGCATTTCCGGCCACATCGCGAATTCCCTGAAAATCATTCACCATCAGGTAGCGTTCGGAATTGAAAGTATAAAAGGAAGATTGTATGCAGGTTTCATTCCAGACATTGTCTCCGGGAATATCAGGTCCTTCCTGTTTTGAGGCTGCCCAAACGCCCCGGATATTGAATTTATTTTTGTTTTGCGAATAGGGCGCGTAACCAAAAAATTCATCCGAAAATTTTCGGCAATCCTCCATGAAAAGTTCTTTCTGATTTTCGGTGTATCCTTCAGGAAGCAGCACAATATCAACCTTTTCAGCCGTATCGCCAGATTTGACTACATCAAAAACTGGAAGATCTTTGCGTTGCTTTTTGATGAAATAACTATTTGGGTCAACCGAATATTCAAACATCTTTTGAAATATACCTTCCTTGTTCCTGCTTGTAATCGAAACCACCACTTTCTCCAGAGGAAAAGGCATAACCACCGATTCAGGATAACATTTTTCAGTTGTTTTTGCTTCGGGTGTGGTTTGCCATTCGCCAAAAAGCGTGCAATACCCGCGCGAATATATTAGTTCGTTGGTTCCGGCAGTGCGCACTTCCACAAAATGATTTCCGTAGCCTTTGGTGTCAATCAGATTGGTTTTCGAACCTGCCCAAAAAGGTTCTTCAATCAGTTCGTCGAAAAAAAATTTTTCAGTCCCGGTTTTTCCGCAATGGTAATAATCAAGTCGCAATGTTTTATTAATGAAATATTTACTGAATTGTGCGTCAGATTTTTGTGCAAACAGCAAAATCACGACCAGGAGAAACATGTATTTCATAGTCAGCAATTTGAAAAAGTTAGGTTAGGACGAAATCACCAAAATAAATAATATAAAATCCGGCAATTCCTGAAAATCAAATATAGCACAATATCGTTACCAACAAAATGCGGTTCAACAGGGTAATTTTGTGCTTTTTTTTAGCATTCACAATTTTCGCAGGAAATAAATTCATACTGAAAGGTAGCATGACTGATACCGAAGTGGCTGTTTAACAGCTGTTTTGCATTTTCGGTAATCGACTGAGTATCTGAAATCGGAAAGTTACTGTTCAATACTAAATGTGCTTCGAAATAAATCTGATGATCAGACAATTGCCACAAATGGATGTGATGAACACTGCAAATCTGATCTATTTCCTGAAGTACAGAAACAACTTCCTGCTGGTCGATTTTTGCAGGAGCAAATTGCATGAGGATGCCGACACTTTCCTTCAGGATTGTATAAGTATGTAAGAAGATGTAAACGCTGATCAGCACTGTTACCAGCGGATCGATCCAGTAAATTTCAAAAAGCCAGATAAATACGGCGCCAATCATCACCGCCACCGAAGTCAGGGCATCGCCAATCAGGTGCAGGTAGGCTGCCCTGATGTTCAGGTTTTCTTCTTTGTTCTGACGAAGGATCAGCACCGAAAGACCGTTTGCCACAAAACCCAGAAAACCCAAACCCAACATCCAGATATATTCAACTTCTTTCGGATTTAGAAACCTTTTCCCGGCTTCTATCAACAAATAAACCGAAATGGCAATCAGGGTAATTGCGTTGATGAATGCTGCAAGAATTTCGGCCCTTTTGAAACCAAAAGTTGACTGAAGGGTCTGCGGTTTAAGTCCGATGCGATGCGCCACGTAGGCTAGAACGACCGAAATTACATCGCTAAGGTTGTGCAGGGCATCCGAAATCAAGGCAAGGCTTCCGGAAATAATTCCACCGGTAAACTGGGCAATTGTTATAATCCCGTTCAGTACAACTGTAATGGCAAGATTTCTTGATGTATGATGATGATGTGACATTCGTTTTTGTATTTTTAACAGTCAATAGTATTCAATGTTTCACCAAAAATAGCTTTTATGCGGTTGGTTTTAGTTTTGCTTTCAATATTCCTTCTGTCTTTGCAGGTAATTGGTCAAAATTTGAAGGATTTTACTTCAGAAACACTTCAGAAAATTCGACTACAATCGAATCAAAACCAGGAAGATAATTCAGAAAACCAGTTTGCAGGAAGTTTCCCCGAAAGTCAGTTTATTCCGGCAATTATCATTAAAACCGATGGAACGAAAATCAACGACATTGCACTGCGATACAATGTTTTCAGCAATACCATGCAGTTTAAAAGGAATGGAACCATTTTGGACATTTATGAAACGGATAAAATCAAACGTATCATTCTGGGCGACAAGGTATTTGTATATGCCACGTACAACGAAGCGAAAAGAATCAGACTTTCCTATTTCCAGCTGCTGAACGAAGGAAAATATCAGCTTTTAAAAATGTACAAAGTAGTGCAAGATGGAACAATAGAAAAGCCGATGGCAAATGATTACAGCAGGTTTGAAAGGTCAACGCCATATTATTACCTGCGTTACGGCGATGGCATGGCGAACCTTATCGATACGCAAAAGAAACTGATTAAAATTCTCCAACCCGTTCCACAGGAGGTTATTGACTACATCATGAAGAACAACATCAAAGCGACCAACGAAAGAGAACTAATTGATCTCATGGAATTTATTAATAAGTGAAATATGCATTTTCTTTTATTTTCACGGAACGAAGAATATTTTTCGTTCACATGCAACATTCATAAAACGACCGTCGTCTTTCAAACAGTAAACAATCTCAGATAGGTGGAAACACAGTACCAGAACATACATCAAGACTTGGTTGAGCGGTGCCATAAAGGCGATACCAAGGCACAATTTGAGCTGTATAAAATTTATTACAAACCGATGTACAACATTTGTCTGCGCATGGTTGGCTCCCAGGTCGAAGCAGAAGATGTGATGCAGGAAGCCTTTCTGAAAGCGTTTACCAAAATCGACACCTATCAGGGAGTAGTAAGTTTTGGCGCCTGGTTAAAAAAAATTGTGATCAACCGTTCATTGGACCATCTAAAAAAACGAAAAGTGAAATTTGAAGAACTGAATGAAAAAATTCCGGATGAAGAGCCGGTTAATATCGAGATTTCAGAAATTCAGATGGAGAAACTGAAAAATGCGATACAACAATTGCCCGACGGATACCGGGTTGTTTTGAGCCTTTATTTACTGGAAGGATATGATCATGAGGAAATTGCGCAAATACTTGGAATAACAAATGTATCGTCGCGATCGCAATATATGAGGGCCAAACTCAAACTAAGGGAGATGTTACACAAAGAGGAATTGTTTGAATACAACTAAAAAACGACTGTCATGAAAGACGAACTGGAAAGATTAATTACAAATAACCGACATTCGATTCAGGATGAAGAACCGCTGGACGGGCACTTTGAACGATTTGAAGCACGGCTTCAGAAAGCGTCCAAGCCAACCCGGACAATCAATTTCAGGCCAATATTGAAAATTGCCGCAATTGTGCTATTTGTGCTTTTGGCTGGCAATCAGGCTCGGATGTGGTTTTTTCCTGAAAAAGAAGAAGCGCTCACGCTGGGTTCGATTTCCGAAGAATACCGCGAAGTTGAATTCTATTACACAAATGCCATTCAGGTGGGAATGAACCAATGGGAAAAGCTTAGCGACGAGGGACTTGTATCTGAACCGGAACAACAAATGATGCAACAGGAACAACAGGATTTTGACCTGATGTATCAGAAACTTCTGGAAGAACTAAAGGCGAACCCAAACGACGAACGGGTGATCAATGCGATGCTCGAATATTACCAGGCAAGAATGAACATCATCACCCTTATTATTAACAAATTACAGGAAGTAAAACAACAAAAAAACAATAAAAGCAATGAAAGCCATGAAATCGAAATTTAATCTGACAATTGCCCTGCTGCTTGTTTCAACAATGATTGTTGGGGCAGCTGGGGCTGAATACACTAAAAACATCCGAAAAGCCTGGCCAAAAAGCGGCGTAACTGCCCTGAAAGTGACCAATAAATTCGGCGAGGTAAAAATCAACGACATGGGAGGCGATTCTGTTACCATCAAAGTGGTGATCACTGTTGAAAATTCTACCGGAAGCAAGGCAAAAGAGCTGATGGACCTGATACAGATCGACTTTCAGAAATCGGGCGGATTGGTAAGTGCAGAAACCAGTATTGATGAAAATTTTAAAAGCAAGCAATCGTTCAGAATTGATTACCTGATTAATGTTCCGAAAGACAGGGACCTGGATATTACCAACCGCTACGGCAATGTGATTGTGAATGAACTGGAAGCAAAGGGCACTTTCAATGTCAGCTACGGAAATCTGACTGCAGGTAATTTGAAAGCGCCGTCAGGAAGTCCGGTAAGCGTTGTGGTTAACTACGGAAAAGCTGATATTGAAAGTATTAACGCTGCGAATATGGAATTTAACTATTCAAAGTTGTATGCTGGCGAAATCGGACAGATTGTGCTTGACACGAAATATTCAACTGTAAATCTGCACAAAACCAGGAATCTGACACTTGATTCAAAATACGACGGAATCAATATCGATGAAGTTGACAAGTTGAAATCTGTTTCGAAATACACCAACTACAAAATCGGCTTATTAACCGGAAGTTTTGACCTCGACACGGGTTACGGATCGGTAAGGATCAGCAAAGTGGATTCGAAATTCGAAAAAATAAACATTGTAAACAGCTACGGCGGAATCAATATTGGCTTAAACGAACTAAGTTACAAGCTAAAAGCCGAGTGCAGTTATTGCGATGTAAATTATCCAACCGATCGCTACAAAGGAGATAAAATAAAAGATGGCCAGCGGTTTTCGCTCGAAGGAAATGTTGGAACCGGTGGCGGAACGGTTATTGTCAACAGCCGCTATGGCGGGGTAAAACTGATGGAATAGAAGAAAGTAAAAAGAAAACAGTGGTCAGTCAAAGTTTTCAGCAAAAGAAAAAGAAAACCATGGATCGAAAATCGGTTCATGGTTTTTTATTTTCTATATTTAGAATCAAATTAGAAACGATGGAAAAGTCAATTCAAATCGTAGCCTTTAACATTCCATATCCGCCCGATTACGGTGGTGTAATTGATATTTTTTACAAAGTAAAGTCGCTTTCTGAATGTGGGATTTCAGTTTACCTTCACTGCTTTGAATACGATCGTCCGCAGGTTGCCGAGCTCGAAAAATACTGTGCGAAGGTGTATTACTATTTCAGAAAAAAGGGAATTCGCTATCAGCTGTCAACTAAACCATACATTGCAATTACACGCGCCAACGATCAGTTATTGATTAACTTATCAGCCATCGACGCTCCGATTATTTTTGAGGGCTTGCATACCTGCTTTTATCTTAATCATCTGTTACTTGATACCCAACTACGACTGGTACGAACCCACAATATTGAGCACGAATATTACCTGAATTTGTACAAAGCGGAACGAAATATCTTCAGAAAATTATTTTTCAAAATTGAAGCCTGCAAACTAAAAAGATATGAGAAAGTATTGAAAAATGCGTCTCAACTGCTTTGCATTTCGCCCAACGACAACTATTATTTCGATCACAAATATGGCCATTCGCATTTTATTCCGGCATTTCATCCATTCAGCCAAATCAAATCAAAATTGGGCCGGGGCAAATACATTCTCTTTCATGGAAATCTCTCGGTATCAGAAAACATTCAGGCTATTGATTATCTGCTAGCGAATATTTTCAGCAAAATAAACCTTCCGGTAATCATTGCAGGTAAAAATCCAGACACAAGACTGGCACAAAAAATCAGTCAGTACGCAAATATTCAGTTGGTTGCAAATCCTGAAAATGAGCAGATGGAAACTTTGATTCAGAATGCTCACATAAGTTTACTGCCCACGTTTCAGGATACCGGGCTTAAATTAAAATTGCTTGCTTCGCTTTTCTCCGGAAGGTTTTGCATCGCCAACACGCCGATGATCCATAAAACCGGACTCGAACACCTTTGCCATCTGGCTGATACGCCGAAAGAAATGATTGACCGTGTATATGAATTGTTTCAGCAGGATTTTACTTCGGAAGAAATAGAAAAGAGAAAGCTAATTCTGGAAGATGCGTTTTCGAATCATCAGAATGCAATGAAAATTATTCGGTTGCTGGAGGAATAAATACATGATGGTTCGTGACGGGGATTCTATCTTTTCCCCGAATTTCATTCGGGGCTATTCATATTTAACTTCGTGGTTTCAAGTAGTTTTTTCAGCAGAAAGATCCTTAAATCTATGGCTAACAGCATATTTCAATTTCTTCGTCCAACACAATTTCGCCATCTGACTGATATCTTTCCCGAAAGACACCAAAAAGTTAAAAGCTACCTGATGTTGCCATGCCAGCCACTTGCGGGTTTGAAACTGGTGTAACCCCAGTATTTGTTTTGATTCTTTGATGCAATGTTCGACAAAAAACCGTTGTGCCTGCATATACGCCAATGACTGATGTGTGTATTGTTCCAGATT
>CAMDGL010000079.1 GCA_945897845.1 Chitinophaga pinensis
AATCAGGTCAGAAACAAGGTCGGTAAATGGCCGGCCGATGTCACTTTTTATAAGTTTGAATATATTTGTTGCCTGTGGCGTATATTGTCTGATATTTAATTTGTTGTCGAGAAACAGGGTCGCGATATCGGTGCTGTTAAGCAGGTTTCTCATGTCGTTGTTCACTCTCGAATAATCATCAATTTTCGATTGTAATTCGGCGTTAACGGTTTGCAACTCTTCGTTAAGGCTTTGCATTTCTTCTTTTGAACTTGTCAGCTCTTCGTTGGTTGATTGCAATTCCTCGTTGGTCGATTGCAGTTCCTCGTTGGTCGATTTAAGTTCTTCCTGCGAGGTTTGCATCTCTTCGAGTGTATAGTGCATCTCTTCGCGGGCATGTTGCAACTCGGCCTCCAGCTCTGTTTGTGTAATGTTAATAATGGTTTTGTCGTCCGCTTTTTTCTGAATTTCAGCCTCTGAAACCTTTGGCAAATCATTGAAAATAATCATTACCATCCCGTTTAGCTGTTCCGGTTTATCAAACCATTGAATGGTAACATCGACGTATTGAGAGCCTCCGTTAGTGCCAACTTTAATGTTGTGCAAAACCGTCGCACCTTTTGTTTGAATGGCTTTGCGAAAGGCGATTGGGAATTCGGTGCGCAAACCTTCACGAAGCATGGCAAAAATATTCAGGTTTGCTTTGCCAACGGCAGGTTCCAGGTATTTCCCGGTGCGTCCGCTGATGTAAACGATGTCGCCGTGTTCGTTCACCAAAACTCCGGGAGGTGAAAAATATTGCAAGAGGATTTTATCGGCAAGTGATTCAATATTTTGGTTTACTTTAACTTGATTTTGTTTTTCCATATTTGGGTATTTTAACCGGGAAAATGAAGAGGGAAAATCGAATGATTCGCGCACTGCAACGGTTTTATTAAACGGTTTGTATATCTTCAACTTTGCATCAGACGGTTTAAAAAGATGACTTTGGGTTCCAAGCGATTCCGAACTTCCAAGAAGCATAATTCCTTCAGGATTTAGACTGTAATAAAAAAGTCCAAGTATTTTCTTCTGTAACTCCGCATCCATGTATATCAACAAATTGCGGCAAGTAAGTATATCAAGTTTGGTAAATGGGGGATGCATGATAATGTTGTGCTGTGCAAACACAACCATTTCGCGTATTTCGTTGGTAACACGGTAATTCTCATCCTGAGGTATAAAAAACCTGTTCAATCTTTCAGGAGTAACATCGGCTGTAATATTTGCCGGAAAAATTCCTTTTCTGGCTGTTTCAATGGCTTCATTGTCGAGATCGGAGGCAAATATCTGCAATAAAATACCTCCGTGTGGCTTTACTTTTTCGAGTGCTTCTTTAAATACAATGGCCAGTGAATAAGCCTCTTCACCGGTCGAACAGCCTGCAACCCAGGCCCTGAGCATTTCTCCTTCGTGAAGGTTGGCAATTAAGTCAGGAATGACCGACTCTCTTAGCTTATCCCAAACAGCGGCATCGCGAAAAAAATTGGTTACGCCAATCATCAGTTCTTTGAAAAGAATCTCCACTTCATTTGGATTATTCTTCAAAAAACTTACATACGATGATATTTTGTCGATTTGATGAACAGCCATTCGTCTTTCGATACGGCGGTACATCGTATTTTTTTTATAGAGTGAAAAGTCATTGCCTGTTTGGATCCGCAACAGGGTTATTATTTTTTCGAGCGAATTTTTGTCATTAATTACTTCCTCCTTGATTGGTTGAATTACAGGAATATGATTTAAGAATTTAATTAAATTTGAAGGCAAGTCTTCAGGAGCTGCTTTGATATCTACTATCACCGAATTAATGGCATTTCGTGGCATGCTGTCGAATTTAGCAGTAGCAGGATCCTGAACCAACACGGTTCCGTTTTTTTCTTTTATCGCACCAAGTCCCAAACTACCATCAGAACCCATTCCGGAAAGAATAACGCCAACCGCTTTTTCCTGCTGGTCGTCGGCAAGCGAACGCATGAAAAAATCGATTGGAAGGCGTAGTCCCCTTATTTCAACCGGATCGACCAGGTGAAGCATTCCATTTGATATGGACATGCTCTTGTTGGGTGGAATCACATACACAAGGTTTGGCTTTACTACCATTCGGTCTTTCACCTGGAAAACGTGAATGTTTGTGATTCGCTGAAGCAACTCGGGCAACATTCCTTTCTGGGTTGGATCGAGGTGTTGGATAACAACATACGCCATTCCACTGTTTTCTGGCACATGGCTCAGAAATTGCTCCAGTGCTTCCAAACCTCCGGCCGACGCCCCAATACAAACAATTGGAAAATTAGCGTTCTCCGGTTCAGAAGGTTTTTTTCTTAATATTTTTGGCAATTTATCCTGCACTTGTTTCACCGTTATCTATGTTGAAATTACACTTAAATATACAAAAAAAATCGCTTAAGGAATTCGTTTTACGCTGTCAACTATGTATTCCGATTCTCCCTTCCAGAACAATGCGCCATTTTTCTGATTGTAATGAACGATTACCATTTGACCTTGAATTGTATCGAGGTGATTGGCCAGATTCTCTTCAGTCACCGAAAAAAAGAACTTTTCGGATGCAATCGCGACGTTCTGATTTCCTACCACGCTGCTAAGTATCATTTCACCCTCGTAGGTTTTGAACAGATTGCCCTTGTGCGAAAATTTTTGCAGTAATCCGGCACGGTATCCTTCGCTGTAAGTATAAAAATACTTCCCGTAAATGAAAGCGCCTGAAATAATTACAGTCAGGACGATAAAACCAAAAAAGAATTTTTTCATTTTTCGTTTGGCTCCAGTCCATCTTGTGACATTGGCCGATTTTGAGTTTGCAATCATGAATATTTGATTAAAATGACATTAAATTGCGGATTACCACCATCTCCTCCTGCGGGAGTATAATAAGCCCAATCCGAATCCGATCGCTAAACTAATCAAAATCTGCAACCACCTGAGATTTTCCAGACCCAACTTTTTAAATTTCTCCAATCCGTTTCCTGTAATGTGATGGAGGTTTTTGTTTTATAACTGCTGGCTAACCGATTGATTGTAAACAATGCGCAGATGATTGTCTGAAATTAATTCAGGACTGGATAAAAACAACCTGATCTGATGGGCCGATTTTCTTTGTTTATCCAATATTCCTGCTAAAAAACCTGCAGTTTCCATGCTTTTTAGTTTATCTGAAATTGGTGGTATCTCATGCTCAATAGTGCTGATAATTGCTTCGTGATCTCTTAAAAGCATACCGAGAATTTGCGAAGAATTGCCATAGTTATGATTATCTTCTCCCATTTGTGAAACACTTAGGAAATCTTTGAGTGAGCCCAATGCAAAATGTCCGAGCGATCGAATCTGCTCTGCCAGATCATCAATGATCACGTCCAGTAAATTGTATTGGTGTTCCAGAAAAACATGCAGTTCAAAGTAGTTTGAACCATCGACGTTCCAATGTGCAGTCCTGGTTTTTGTATATAGCACATATTCGTCAGCCAGCAGAAGATTGAGAAAAGTAACAACAACTTCGTTGCTTTGATCTGGAATTTCGGGAACTGGTTTCATAATTATTGATTTACATTTTAACGTCCAAGAATTTTATCTGTATAAATATACAGCGATGCACCGACCCAAGGCTTACACAATTTTATAAAAAAGTTATATAATTCACACATTTTGAAATTTTTCGGAACTGGTTTTTCGGAGTAGTTTGTAAAAAGCCGTCGATACGACAGTTTCCTCTAAGATCATACATTTCGGTTTCGGCCTGATCGGTATGGTATAATTGAATAATTTTAGCTGAAAACGCTTCCCTTACTTCAACTTCAGGTAATTCTGTATTTCTGCTGTAATGGTTTTGTTTATTCAGGCCATTTATTTCGATTGCTATCAGGTGGTCATTTTTCATTTGTCAAATATAAAAGCATTGAATTCTTTGTATTTTCTAAATAGGCATTATCGTCGGAATCGTAAACCAGAACTTGCTTCCTTTACCTGATTCACTTTCAACCCGTATTTCACCTCCATGTTTTTCAATAAAATTTTTGCACAGTATTAAACCAAGTCCGGTTCCTTTCTCATTTTCCGTGCCTTTTGTTGAATAATTTCCGTCTATTCGAAAGAGCTTTTTAATGGCTTCCGGCTTAATACCAACTCCATTATCAGTTACTGATACAATTAATTCGGAAGGCTTTTGTGCTGCCGAGATAGTAATTTCACCACCTGGTTTAGTGAACTTTACCGCATTCGAAATAAGGTTTCTCAGAATGGAACTGACCATTCCTTTGTCAGCAGAAACAATGATATTATTCGGTGTTTCGGTATGAAAAGTGATCGATTTCTGCAGGGCCGAATAATTCAATTGTGAAGTTATTCCACTGATCAAATCTACAAAATCGATATCCTCAGGAGTGAACTTCATTTTTCCGGTTTGTGAATACGACCATTCCATCAGATCCGACAACAAATCCATGGCAATAACCGATGATTTATAAATTATTTGACTAAATTTTTCAATCCCGTGAAGGTCATTTTCCTGAATCTGATTTTCTAAAATCTCACTGTAACCCAAAATCGCAACAAATGGGCTTCGCAGATCGTGTGCAATAATGGAAAAAAATTTGTCTTTGGTAGCAATAAGTTCATGCAAACTTGCTTTGGTTTCTTTCAGTTTCTTTTCAACCAGTTTGTATTCGCTGATGTTTTGAAAAGCTCCATGCATTTTAATAATTTTCCCATTTTCATTGCGTTCTGCTTCACCAATCGCCCTAACCCAAATACGTTTCCCTTTTGAAGTCAGTATTTCAAATTCTTCATCAAATGAAATTCCGAAATCAACGCAATCAGTGATTAAGTAAGTCATTCTATCCCGGTATTCAGGTACACAAAATTCTATCTCTTCATTATATGTGGGAGAATATCCGGCAGGCATTTCGTGAATCGCTGCAACTTCATCAGACCACTTAATTTTTTTCTTTACTATGTCCCGAGACCAACCCCCAAACCTGGCCATTTCACCTGCAAATCGAAGAAGCGTATAATTGTATCTTAATTGCTTTTCTGTTGCGATCCGGTTACTTATATCAATGGCGGTTATATCGCAAGTTGATTCCATTTCGGAAAAAATCCCTTCGAGATAAACAAAACTGGATGGAATTCCATCGATGGAAAGTCTCACCTCACAGGATTGCTTTTGTTTGGTAGTAAATATTTTGAATAAAAAGTCGTTAAAAATCGCCAGATTTTCAGGAATTACAAATAGCCTGAGATCACAATATCCAAATATTGAGTGTTCTTTTTCAAGCAGCCTGGCTCCACTAACATTTATTTTTAAGATTTTGGCATTTGAATCGATTGTAAAATAACCGGTTGACGAAAGAGTATAAGCTTTCTGATACAACTGCTCATATTTTTCTGCTGTGGATTCGGCTACTTCTTTTGCTAACTGAAGTTCTGCATTTTGCATTTGCAGCTCAATATCATAGACCTTAAGTTCGTGACTAAGCTTCTCGCTGCTCATGTCAGCCAGTGATGGCCGTTTCAATGAATTGTCCCGGTTAATCAGTTCTTCGGCCCTTTGCCTTAGCAAAGCGATTGTAAGTGAATAATTATCATTTTTCATTTGATGGTTATCTAAAAAGATAAAGTACCCCAAATATAGGAGTGGAGGTAAAAAATGGGTTACATAATTTGTATAATAATTTACATAATTCCCACATTTATTGATATTTGTAATTCATTACCAGTTGTTGAGAATGTGTCTTCATCCTTTCTTCCGATCACTTTCAACACTTATCCGAAGAATTCAATCGGCGTACCGAAGAATTTAATCGCCACATAGAAGCTTTGGTTCGCTGTTCAGATGATTTGTTGCGCCACTCTGAAGTTGTTTTGCGCCACTCAGAAGATGTTTTACGCCACTCAGAAGATGTTTTACGCCACTCAGAAGCAATTTTCGACCCTCAAAGAAGTCATATACAGCGCGGAAAAGTGCTTTTTGTTTAACTTAAATATTAAATGACGGTGCAGTTGGTTTATCCGGCATTTCAGCATGAAAATTACAGGCTTAAAAGGAAAGAAAATGTAAAAGCGTTCTGAAAAGTATAGAGTGTTTATTATCAGGTAATTGTAAATAAACCAATTGGTTTTGGCATTTAAATAAGGTAATAGGGTTTTGTTTTTATGTTGATTATTTCTACTAAGGCTAGAGTTAGAAAATAAGGTTTCAAGAATGCTTGATTGACGAATTGCTTGTTTAATAAACGGTTTAATTCCAAAAAACCTGATTCTTGTTTTTTAACCTTAGTAGTACATATAGTACCGTACAAACCTGAACCTTATTAATCTTCTCTGCAGATCAAAAATATTTACCCATACAAATCTTTACTGAGCCAAATGTTATAAGTAATAGGAACTATTTATTGTCGTATATTTTCCCAACTCACCCCACGTCCGCAAGCGGACGTCTCCCTTTCTTTCAAAAAGAGAGGGGGAAAGCATCGCAGATGCGAGGGGGTGAGTTGGGATAAAAAACAAAAATTTAAATGCGACATTATTTCATTCTAATTACTTATCATTGACACATTCATTTAAGATGAAGCTAAAAGTAATGGTTTGCCGGACTGTCACTGCCGGATTCAAGCCCCTGCATTTCATCAAAGAACGGAGTTCTTTTTTCCTCCACGCATTTTGCCGCATACAGGTAGAGCGCCGCGCTCCAGGTCTGCCAGTCCTGACCCATTGGTTTGCCATCCTGGGCTTTGATCCATTCATTAAAACCAAAGCTGAGTTTACCGGTGGCCGATATTTTAACAATTTTGGTAAGTGCTGTAAGTTTTTGCATGGCAAGCGTGTACCTTTTGGCAGCAACCAGTGCCGCAATATAAAATCCACATATAAAAGGCCATATTCCACCGTTGTGGTAATCACCCGGTTTGTTGAACATTTCATAACGAGGCAGCCAGTCTGAATCTCCGGGTTTTATGTAAGGAAAAAAATTCGGAGGAAGATCAACCGCCAGCTCTCCATTTTCTCTCATTGAATTGCACTCCTGCTCGATCCATGATACCATTTCATCGGCCCTTGTAGGTGACGCCAATCCGGAGAGAATTGCAATTGAATTTCCCAGAAGGTCAAAACTTGCGCTGCTGTAAATTTTATAAGCCCAGAAAGCATAAAAAGGTTTGTGTTTTACTACCAGACCTTCGTGCCTGGCATGGTGAATTTGATCGGCTGAAATGGTAAAGCGTTTCATCTCCTTTCTGAATTTCCCGGCCCTGTCGTGTTTGCCTAATATCCGAAGATAGCTGTATGTCAATGCATTTACGTACAATCCGTATCCGGTTACCCACTGTTCATCGCGCCAGTCGCTGGTGGGTTGCTGTGCAACCAGGTACCGGTCCGACGGACTTTGATACTCCATCCATACCAGCGCTTTTTCAACAGCGTCTTTAAGGAATTCCGGCTCATTGGTAACTTTTCTGAAAATTCCGACACCCAGCAAAAATAAGGGAGTTGTATCGCTTGCCCCACGATCTTCATTGTTGTGTACCAACGATGAAATGTGTCCGTGTTCAGTCTGATTCTTTGCAAGTGTTTCCAGTACTTTCCGAATACTATCCATTAATTTCATGTTTCCGGAAACTGCAATTCCAAGGATAGAGAACATCAAATCACGGGTGTATGGTTCAGGATAACCCCAACCGGCAGTACGCGGCAGGCCATGAAATGGGCCGTGTGCATTGTGAATCAATACTTCGACGGCCGCTTTTCTGGCCTCTTCAATTTCTTTCCAGTTATCTGTATGCATGTTTTTGAGTTTGAAAATGTGTCAACTTGAAAATTTGTAAATGGAAAAGATGATTTGAAGATCTTTTGACTTGAAAATTACACTTCAATTTTATTATTTTTCAACTTACCGAATCTTCAAATTTGGTTCTATGACGTAAAACAAAGCCGGCCTTTTTAGGTGCAGAGCACAGTTGAAATTTGTAGCTTATATGTTGCAATTCACGCATGAGGTGCAGAGCACCGGGATAGGCATTCATTAATTTTAATATTCCGGTGCGATGCACCTTACAAGCTTTTATCGACTTTTTTACTACAAATATTTTGCGGCTCTGCCGCTTTCTGCATTTTCAAATCATTTTATCCCCAATTTATCCTGAATGATCTGCACAAAACGTTTTGCAACAACGCGGTAGTCAAAATTCGCTACCACTCGTTCTCTTCCGGCTTTTCCCATTTTTTTCCGCATTGCGGCGTCCGCCATCAGAATCTTCAGGTATTTGGCAATATCCTGAACATTTGCCCGGTAATCAACCGTTCGGGGAATGTCAAATTTCACTTTGTGCCTGTCTTCAAAGCCGGATTCTACGCCAAGCAAAACTTCGTTCACGACAATTTTCTGTGCAACTTCAGCCAGAAATGCGGTTTCACCCTGAACCAGCGTATCCAGCATTCCCATGGCCTTTATGCTTATGACCGGTTTTTCGCAGGCACCGGCTTCCACCTGTGGCATTCCGAAACCTTCGAGACGGGATGGTGCGGCATAAATATCACACGCTCCAAACAGGTAAGGCATAAATGATCTGGAAATTGTATTGGTGGTATAAATTACATTCTTTTCGATACCCAGATGTGTTGCCATTTCCAGGTCGAGCAGGTTTTGGGCTTTGGTTCGCGGTTGAGGCCAAACTTTACACACATATTTCCACTTTGGCGCTTTCGAATCAATGATTGCAAGCGCCTGCATCACTTCCTGTGCACCTTTTGAGGCAGCGTCGCCACCAACAGTGAGAATCATGAGCTGATCGGGCGAAATACCCAAAGCTTCGCGAACTGCCAGTATTTTCGGATCATCCTTGCTGTATGGTTTAAACGAATCAGTATCGCAACCAACCGGCAATACCTCAATTTTATCGCCATTAATTCCATCGCGGACATACATTTCCTTTACCCAATTCGACGTTACCAGGATAAGAGGAAGATCATTCAGAACTTCCTGATAATTTGCAATGTATCCGTCGGCAACCAGCCATGGAACCGGCTGCACTCCATATCGTTGCGGGTGAAGAATCAAATGGGGAGTGTACCCCCAATATCCTACGCCAACAGCAACATCGGGTTTAAACCAACGGTAATACCATTCTTTTTCCTGTGCCGATTCGAAATGAACGGCATGTACATCAACGCCCATTTCCTGAAGTCCCCTGTACAGAAGGTCTCCCTGTGTTGCCAGTCCGCCCGGTGAAGGCGGATAATCGTACATTACCAATACTTTCATAATAATTAATGTAATAAGGTTAAATTCTTCTGGTTTCCATTTCTTTTATGTAACTACTTTTTTGAACACGGATTCTGTTTCGTCCGAATTGAGGATTTTGCCCTGAAAAGAATTTCGCGCGGACGGTTTTTAACATCGCCTTTATGTCCGTTGCCTAAAGGCAAACGGCAAAGGATATCGCCACGAATAAGCTGTTTCGCTGATTCGAGCATTATCCTTTGCCGTCACATTCATGTGACGGACAGGAATCTCCATCACCAAGTCCTGAGTGCCGTAGGTACGAAACATTTCGATTCCAAAATTCACCATCGCCTTCAACTATTCCCTCGCTACTTAGTTTATATCCAATCGTCAATATTATTTGGATCGGATAATTTCCAGAATGCCTCGGCCCGGGGTGTTGTTTCAGCTTCCCAGCTATCCTTTGTGAAACCGTAGGTTTCAGTAATTATCCGGTATTTTTTCAGCCAAATATCTTTTGAAAGGGAATTGAATATACTTGCAGTTTCAACTGGTTTTGGAAAATATTTTTTATTTCCGTCTTCGTATGCAAAGGTCCAAAGTTCGCCGGTAGAAATTTTGCCTGTTTGACAAAGCTTAATAACTGCCTTGCCTGTTTCTTCATGCCTGACGTGTCGGGTATATTCTCCATTCGGATGATGGGTAATTATCAGATCGAAATGAACCGGAGGCAATAGTTTTATTATTAACCCGGCAACCTCGTCCTCATCCAGCGGAAATTGCTCAGGACCATCATCGAGATCGCCCATTACTCCCTCCGCATTCAACGCTTTTAACGACAGAACAAACTTTGGGGCACGATCGGTGTCGTTACCCCGGCACAGGCACACAATAAAGCACTTCCATGTTGGATGGCTCAGGATTGTTCCACCTGCCCACAGGATTTCATCATCAGGGTGGGCAATGATTATTGCAACTGATTTCTGATTTTTTGGCTCGGTTCCGGCGGCTGCTTTAAGCATCTATCCGGCGATGTTAAAATGCTCTTTGACAAAAGCTTCCTGCTGATTTTCTGTCATATTATCAGCTGGTTTTATCTCAATTTTCACCTCGTCAAAATGGTGATCTTCCTTTAAAAGGTTGTTTAATTCATCTTTTGCATGGGTTGGTCCAAAAAGGAGCACTTCATCGTAATCTTTGATGACCTCGCTTATTCTTTTGAAATAATCTGAAAGCTCATTTTGCTCTTTATTTTGAATCATTGTTTCATCACGTGGATTCAGCGGTTCATCCTGTTCGCCAACCTGTGCATCAACTGCAATTGCTACGGCTTTGTCGTCTGTAAATTCAATTAAATTGGCTGTCGAATGGTCCATCCAAATGCCTAAACGTTTCGTTGTTTTCATATGTCTATAATTTGATTTTTAATTACCATATGGAACTCGCCAACCAGTCATCCTCGTGTGTGAGAAAGTTTTACTCATGGCTCGTTTCATGTGTTGTTTGTTTATTTTTAATTACTATTTGTGTTGCTTATTCCATATACTGTTCTGAAATGATAACCATATACAGCAAAAGTCAATGCGTCTTTTAACAATGCCGGTCGCCTGAAAAGTGTCCAGATCAATAGTTTCCAGTATTCGCCCCGGCCTTTGTTTAAAATGCCGATAACGAAAAGTGATTTGAAAAAACTGACCAGATATGAAAATTCCATTTTCTTTTTCTGCTTGTTTATTTGCCTGTAGTTTAGCAGAAACCGACGTATTCGCTTGTAATATGGCTTTGTTGAATAAATATTTTGAATGATGCTTTTGTATCCGTTGATAAGTTCCTGAGGATTCATTACCGGGACAAAATTCATCGACGAATCGGTATTGTTTCCTGAAGATTCGGATATCAGCCTGTTTTCAGCTTTTAGCCGGTTATAAAGTTCCGTATTCTTTGGGGCATTTAACAATCCTACCATTGCCGAAACAATGCCACTCTGCTGTATAAAATCTATTTGTTTCTGAAAAACGGAGGGCGTATCGGTGTCGAAACCAACAATAAAACCGCCCGAAACCTGCAATCCTGAGTTTTGTATCTTTTTTACACTGTGAAGCAAATCTCTGTTTTTATTTTGGCTCTTGTTACATTCCTGAAGCGATGTTTCGTCAGGTGTTTCGATACCAACAAATGTGGAAGTGAAATTTGTTTCTGCCATCAACATCATCAGTTCTTCATCGTCGGCAAGGTTTATCGATGACTGAATGTTAAACGTAAACGGATATTTGTGCAATCTCATCCAACTCTTCATTGCCGGGAGCAGATTTGATTTTACCTCTTTCTTGTTTCCGATAAAATTGTCGTCAACTATCAGAATGGGGCCACGCCAGTTCAAATTGTAAAGTACTTCAAGCTCCTGAATAATCTGACTTGTATTTTTCATACGGACTTTGTGCCCCAACAGTGATGTGATTTCGCAAAAGTCGCAGGCGAAAGGGCATCCGCGTGAAACCTGAATGTTCATGGTGACATAGTCCTTCAGCGACAACAAATTGTAATCGGGTAGGGGTGTCAGTGTAATATCTGCATGTTCATTAGTTCTGTAAACTTTTTCAGGAGTATTGCCTGCATTTAAATCTTTCAGGAATAATGGCATTGTAATTTCTGCTTCATTCAAAATGAAATGGTCGATTTGGGGATATTTCGCGTATTCCTGGGTAAAGAGCGGGCCGCCGGCAACGATTTTAACTTCATACTTCAGGCAAAGGTCAATTACTTTGTCAACCGATTCCTGCTGAATGTGCATGGCGCTGATAAATACATAATCGGCCCAGAGGAAGTCGTTCGGATGAAGCGCTGAAACATTCATGTCAACCAGTTTTTTCTTCCAGTTTTTTGGGAGCATTGCCGAAACGGTTATCAGGCCAAGTGGCGGCACTGTTGCTTTCTTTGAGATAAATCTCATTATATTTTTAAAACTCCAAAAAGAATCGGGGTATTGCGGATATACTAATAATACATTCATCGTTCGTGTTTATTTAAAGTGATCAATGAACCAATCTGTAATTTTTTTATTTCAAATTTCTGAAGTAACGAATTCCATAATTAATTCATCTTCAGTAATAAATCGGCAGCTTCCCTAAAGTAAGTTTTTACCTGATACATCTGATCGAGTAGGAGAACTTCCGGATCAATTGAGGAAGATGCATTTTCGAGTTCCGCAATTTCACTGACCAATCCCGGATATTTTGACTGCTGCATGCTTTT
>CAMDGL010000080.1 GCA_945897845.1 Chitinophaga pinensis
TACAAACCTGTTTTTATCATCCGGTTATAGCATCAATTCCGAAATTATGTCTTCAACTGAAATGTTGTCAGCTTCGGCCTTGTAGTTTTTAATGATACGGTGACGAAGAATGCTCACTGCAACTTTTTTGATGTCGTCGATATCAGGCGAATATTTTCCCTGAAGGGCTGCATGGGTTTTGGCTCCCAAAACCAGGTATTGAGAAGCACGCGGACCTGCACCCCATTTCAGGTATTTATTGGCCACCGAAGCCGCCAGTTCTGTGTTCGGGCGTGTTTTCGATGACAGGTTTACCGCATATTTCAGTACATTCTCGTTCACCGGAACTTTCAGAATCAAATCCTGAAAATAGCGGATCTCTTCTTTCGAAATAATTTCATTCAGGTGGGCTGCGAAGTTGGATGTGGTATTTTGCACAATGGTCAACTCGTCCTCAAATTTTGGATAGTCGAGCCAGATAGAGAACATGAACCGGTCGAGCTGTGCTTCCGGCAATGGATAAGTACCTTCCTGCTCAATAGGATTTTGGGTAGCAAGCACAAAAAACGGATTATCGAGCAAGTACTTTTGACCTGCAGCAGTTACCGAATGTTCCTGCATGGCTTCGAGCAGCGCTGCCTGTGTTTTGGGCGGTGTACGGTTAATTTCGTCGGCCAGGATGATGTTGGCAAAAATGGGTCCCCGAATGAATTTAAATTCACGGTCCTTATCCAGAATTTCAGTTCCAATAATATCAGATGGCATCAAATCCGGCGTAAACTGAATCCGTTTGTACTGAAGACCAAGCACTTCGGAAATGGTATTTACCAGCAGGGTTTTTGCAAGTCCCGGAACACCGATCAGCAAACAATGCCCCCGGCTGAACATCGCAACCAATACCTGATTGATGATTTCATCCTGTCCGTATATACGTTTTTTTATTTCGGAACGCAGCTCAGCAAATTTACTGCTTAGCGCGTTTACAGCTTCAACCTCGTTTTTAAAAGTCATCGTTCTCTATTTTACCCAGCCTTTGTATTTGAAATTGCAGTTCATATAAGTTGGATCGATGCGTACATATGTTCCCATTTGTTTTTCGCGAATCCACTCATCCATCCTTTTTTCCTTTTTCGAA
This sequence comes from Chitinophaga pinensis, assembly GCA_945897845.1. Classification (GTDB taxonomy): domain Bacteria; phylum Bacteroidota; class Bacteroidia; order Bacteroidales; family Prolixibacteraceae; genus Aquipluma. Next base: position 1,115 of record CAMDGL010000080.1, read on the forward strand.
GCCATGTACATGTCGCTTAATTCAACGTAATCGTCGCGCAGGTTGGCGGTATGTGCATTGGTTTTATTGAGCAGTTTCACAATTTTATATACCGGCCTTTGTTTATCATCGAGGGTTTTGAAGGGTTTCGAAATCTCGTTTACATTCATCGCAGTGATGATTTTACTGACATCGGGATCGAGTTCGCTCAGTTTCCATTTCGACTCACCGGTTTCAGGATTAATTACCACTCCACCATTGTTTCTCGAATTTTTGTCATAGGAATAACGCAAAGCGGCTTCTTCAAATTTGAATGTTCCTTTGCGGATAAAATCGGCAATGCTGTCGATCTGGCTGAATGCTTTGGCCAGGGCTTCAGGAGTAACTTTGGGCTTCATGATAATGTGGCGGGTTTTTAGTTGTTCGCCTTTGCGATCCATTACCTGAATAATATGGTAACCAAAATCACTTTTTACGACATTCGAAATTTTATCGCCTTTCAGGTTAAAAGCTGCAGCTGCATATGCCGGATCAAGGTTTCCGCGTCCCATGTAGTCGAGTTCACCACCATTACGGGCAGCTCCGTCTTCCGAATAAATAACTGCCAACGGACCAAAACTGCTTTCGCCACTTTCAATACGGCGTTTCAACTCACGAAGAAATGCTTTTATCCGGTCTTCTTCTTCAAGGCTGATTTCGGGTAATACGGTAATCTGCGCATATTCGAGTTTTGAATCAATTTGCGGAATTTCGGATGCGGGAAGATTTCTGAAATGAAGACGCACTTCGGCTGGAGTTACGGTTACTTTATCAAGGATTTTTCCTTGCATCTGCTGGGTCATCTGTTGATTTTTTATGACATCCTGCATATCAGCTTTCAGCTCAGTGATTGACTTTTTAAAGTAGGCTTCAACTTCTTTTTCCGAACCCAAGTGCGAAATAAAATACTGGATTCGCTGTTCAAGGTTTTGGTTGATCGAGTTGTCGCTAACGATGATGGTGGTGTCCAATTCTGCTTCTGCCAGCAATAGTTTCTCAACCAGTAAATTTTCCAGTATCTCACATTTCATGTCGCCTTCGGTGGTGATTCCCTGCGCCTGTTGCTGCTGGAACATGCCTTCAATGTCCGATTTCAGGATTGTATTTTTGCCAACAACTGACACGATCTGGTCAACAACTTTATCCTGGGCACTGGTTTGATTGCTTAAGGCCACAAATCCGCAGAGGATAAATAAACCAATTAATTTTCTGATCATAAACGATTATTTTTTGTTTTAAATAGTTTTACTTTTTTATTATCAATTCCTTCTTTGTAAACATCCTTTTCTATTTGTTTCAGAAACTGCATCTTCTGCTTGCTTAAGATCAGATTCCTGATATCGCTGTAAACGTAATCGAGGGGAGAAACTTTGCCGGAAAGTCGGTAATCACGAATGCAGACAAGATAATAATAATTCATATCGCTGCTCTCGATGAATCGCTTTGTTTCCAGTATATGCTGTTGATTGGTTATTTCGAAGGGTGTATTTTTCAGTACCATATCAGCAGCTACCCATTGATCGTTGAAGCGGTCGTATATTTTCGCATAACTTACGCAATACTCATTCAGTTTCGTCAGTTGCTCCGGATCTTTACTTACACAAAGATCTTTGATGTTTTCAGGATTGGAAACCTCTACAGGAACTTTGATGTAAATGGCTTTTACAATGTTCCGGTTCAGAATAAAACTCTCCCGGTTTTCGTTGAAATATTTCAGTATGTCAGCTTCATTGACGGTTGTATCCATTTTCTGTTTCATCAACTCGTTTTTGTACCGATATACGATCAGCGAGTTGCGGTATTCTTCCAGTTCCTTGCTAACATCTTTCATGTCAGCTTCCAGATTTTCTTCTGCTTTCATTAAAAGCAGTTCGGTCTGAATCCATCTTTTAATATAATCGTCGGCCCACAGCGAACTATCCGTATCGTCGAGATAATCAGGAATGTTCTTCGACAACTCTTCCACCGTCAATATATGTTTGCCAACCTGAGCAATTGGCTCGCCATTATCGACAAAAAGGTTGCAGGCTGTCAGAAACAACATGAAAATAAGACTATAGACGCCTGATTTATTCATTAAACCGCTGGAATTTTATTGAGTACTTTTTTGTTTATTTTAACCGGATATTTCTTTTTCAACGAATCAATCCATTCTTTTTCAACCTGTTCCTGAAAGTCGGACGAATACAATCCCCAAGCTTCCTTCAGCACTTTTTGTTCATTCCTCGTAATTTTTCCGTGCACAAAGGTAGTCGTTTCATCAAAACCTTCAGGTTTTGGTCCGCTCCAAATAAAATAATCAACCACCGGATTATCTCCTTTCTCCACTGCAACGTCGGTAAACTGAATATTATTTTCTGCCGAAGTGTTAAAAACATCTGTCAATTCCTGCTTGGTTGCGTCCTTCTGATCCAGCAAAAATTCGACTTTGGTGCGGGTTTCCAAGTCTTTTGCCTGAATAATCCATCCTTTATACCTTTCGCCGTAATAATATTTTTTGCCGGTGGTTTCGTAAAATTTCTGCAGGCGAATGCTGTCGGTCGACGCAACATCCCATATTTTATCTTTCGAAATATTAAATAGCAAAATGCCATCGTGGTATTCTTTGATTATCCGGCCAAATTCAGGATATTTTTTGTCGAGCTGGGAATCTTCATATTCGAGCAATCGCTGATTAATAAATTTATTCAGCATCGTTTTTATTTCCAAATCAGGATTTACTGTTTCATCAGAAAATTTTTGATTCTGCAGGAAAGAAGTAAATTCGCCGGTTGTGACCGATTTATTTGCGAATTGAAAAATATCATTGTTTTTCAGCGAATTAGCAGTACTGGCCCAGTCTTTCCGCTGTACGGTATCCGAAACAAGAACGATTAGTTTACCAAGGTTACTTTCATTCATTTTCAGTTGATATTCAGACCTCAGTTTGCGGTCGAACGATTCGTCGCTGTATTTACTGATCGCAGGATTTTGCTTGATTTTTGTTTCCAGATCGGCACGAATTTTTTCGAGTGGCTGAGTAGTTTGCAACTCGAGGCGTTTGATGATGTGCCAGCCATAGGGAGTGCGGATTACCGGTGAAATATCCCCGTCATTTTTCAACGCAAATGCTACTTCGGCAAATGCCGGAACCATGTTTCTCGGATTAAAAAAAGGCATAACACCACCTTCAACTGCCGATTGTTTGTCGTCGGAATTGGCTTTGGCCATTTCAGCAAAATCAGCACCATCGATGACTTTCTGATAAATGCTGTCGGCCTTTAATTTCAAATTTGCAATAGTTTCTTCGGAAGCTTGCTGCGGAAACATTTTCATGATATGGGCCACTTTTATTTCTCCGGGAGTCAAACGCTCATCACGAACTTTGATGAGATGATACCCAAAACGGGTACGGATAATATCTGAAACCTGACCGACCGGAGTTCTGTATGCAGCGTCCTCAAAGGGATAAACCATCTGGAAAGCGCTAAAATAACCGAGCTGTCCTTTATTTTCCTTTGCTGAAGGATCTTCAGAAAATTGAAATGCGATTTCGTTAAAATCGGCTCCTTCCACAATTTGTTTTCGCAGGTTACTGATTTTGTTCCATGCTGCCAAAGTATCTGCCGGCGAAGCTTCCGGAGTAACGAGAATGAGCAGATGACTGGCATTCCGTTCGTATTTGGTCCGGTGGTAAGCTGTCTGAACCATTTCTTCGTTGAACGAAACATCGGTGAGGTAAGGGCGTGCCAACTCTTTGCGATACCCTTTCAATTCGTCGATGAACGATTGCACTGTGTCATATCCAAGATTTTGTGCTTCAAGGACTTTTAGCTTAAAATTGACGTACAGACCGAGGTATTCGGCAGGTGTTTTTTTGTCTTTTTCGTCCAGAATATTGGTATTGTTTTTCTGGTAATTCAAAGAAAACTCTTCTTTTGAAACCGGCAGTTTACCGATCGTCATCACATTTGGTTCCTTTTTCTGAGCCGTTGCTGCCAGAGTAAAAAAGGCAAGAACTATAAATGGAAATAATTTGATCATGTTTTTCATATTACTTGAGAAGTGATTGCTTAATATTGAAGTGAAAGGAAAATTAATGATTCCGCAGTACCCACTCTTTTTTACCTGAAACCTGTAACTTGCCATTATCGGGAACTGTAATTGGGTGATTCACTGGTAATGCTGACATCGTGCGGGTGACTTTCCTGAATTCCTGAATTGGTGATCCGGGTGAATTTGGCATGTTGAAGCATGTCGATGTTTTTGGCTCCGCAATAACCCATGCCCGAGCGAATTCCACCGGTCAGCTGATGAAGAACTTCGTAAAGCGAACCTTTGTATGGAACCCTGGCAACGATCCCTTCGGGAACCAGTTTCTTTATATCTTCTTCCATATCCTGAAAATAACGATCTTTTGAACCCGACTGCATGGCTTCGACCGATCCCATTCCCCGGTAAGTTTTAAATTTTCGTCCCTGAAAAATAATGGTATCGCCGGGAGATTCATCAACACCTGCAAACAGCGAACCCGCCATAATCGAGTGAGCTCCGGCTGCAATGGCTTTCACAATATCGCCCGAATAACGGATTCCACCATCAGCGATAACCGGAACACCGGTTTTTTTGATGGCTTTGCTCACATTGTATATGGCCGAAAGTTGCGGTATTCCCACTCCTGCAATTACTCTCGTGGTGCAGATCGAACCCGGCCCAATTCCAACTTTTACAGCATCGGCGCCAGCTAGCACGAGATCGGTCGCGGCTTCGGCAGTTGCTATGTTTCCGGCAACAAAATCAATTTCAGGATATTTATTTTTGGCTTTTTTGAGCATTTCCAAAACATACATCGAATGGCCATGAGCGGTATCAATTACAATGGCATCTACCTGCGCTTTCACCAGTTCATCAACGCGATCCATGGTGTCGCCGGCAATTCCTACAGCCGCTGCAACCCTCAGCCGCCCCTTTACATCCTTCGAGGCCAGCGGCTTGTCTTTTGCTTTGGTAATGTCTTTGTAAGTCACCAATGCAATCAGTTTGTTGTTCTTATCAACGACCGGCAGCTTTTCGATTTTATATTTCTGAAGTATTGCGGAGGCCATTTCGAGCGATGTGGAAATATTGGTTGTTACCAGATTGTCCTTGGTCATCACCTCCGAAACCAGTTTGTTCATGTCGTATTCAAAACGAAGGTCGCGGTTGGTAACAATACCAACCAAACAACCCTGATCGTCGATTACCGGGATTCCGCCAATTTTATACAGTTTCATCAGCCCAATAGCATCCCTTACAGTTTTTTCTTTTGAGATCGTTACCGGATCATAAATCATCCCGTTTTCTGCACGTTTTACACTGGTTACCTGTTTGGCCTGTTCAGCAATACCCATATTTTTATGAATCACCCCAATACCGCCCTCGCGCGCTATGGCAATGGCCATCAGTGAGTCGGTTACCGTATCCATGGCTGCTGTCACAACAGGCGTATTAATCCTGATGTTACGGGTGAACCACGAAGATAAATCAACCTCGCGCGGTAAAACTTCTGAATAAGAGGGAATTAACAACACATCATCAAAAGTTAAACCTTCGGATACAATTTTATCGGCAAAAAACGACATTTATGTGTATTTTTAGATTCTGGTTGAAAGGCAAAACTACGAAAAAATAAGGTACAAATGTCCTGATTTTTAAAGTGGGATCATCCCTATAAACTTTAATGTTCATTAAAATTTGTTAAGCAGTTTTCCGTTGAGCGAATTCACACAAATACTGACCAAATACTGGGGCTACGCGGCTTTTCGACCTTTGCAGGAGGAGATTATTGAGTCGGTGGCAAGTGGCAAAGATACGCTTGGGCTAATGCCTACGGGTGGTGGCAAGTCGGTGACTTATCAGGTATATTCGCTCTCTAAACCGGGTATTTGTTTGGTAATTACTCCTTTGATTGCACTGATGAAAGATCAGGTTGAAAATCTTAATGAGCGTGGAATCAAGGCTTTGGCTATTTATTCAGGAATGAGTGCGCAGGAAATAAAAATTGCGATGGACCATGCAGCCTGGGGCAATTACAAGTTTCTGTACCTTTCTCCTGAACGAATTTCAACTGAGCGATTCAAGGAGCGCATAAATCAACTGGATGTAAACCTGATTGCCGTTGATGAAGCACATTGCATTTCGCAGTGGGGTTATGACTTCAGGCCATCGTATATTAAAATTGCCGAACTGCGCGACTTGTTGCCCAACGTTCCGGTTCTGGCAGTTACAGCAACAGCCACTGCTCAGGTGATCGACGACATTCAGGAGCAACTGAAATTCAAAACAAAAAATGTTCTCCGCACAAGTTATTACCGGAGCAACCTGATTTACCTGGTCAGAAACGAAGAAGACAAAGTGAATTACCTTTTAAAGTCTGTCCAAAAAGCCAAAGGAACCGGAATTGTTTATGTCAGAAGCCGCAAGCAAACCCGTGAAATCAGCGACCTTTTCAGGAAAAACAAAATATCGGCAGATTATTACCATGCCGGATTGAGTTCCAAAATCAGGTCGGAACGGCAGGAAAACTGGAAAAGCGGCAAGTGCAGGGTGATCGTTTCAACAAACGCTTTTGGAATGGGAATCGACAAGGCGGATGTCCGGTTTGTGATTCACCTCGAAACACCCGATTCGGTGGAAGCATATTTTCAGGAAGCCGGAAGGGGCGGACGCGATGGAAAAACGGCCTATTCAGTGTTGCTTTTCAATAACAGCGACAAGCTAAAATTGCAAAAAAATGTGGCCAAATCATTTCCTGAACCCGATGTGATCAGACGGATTTATGAAGCAATCTGTAATTTTTTCCAGGTCGCAGTTGGTTTCGGAAAAGACCAGATTTTTGAATTCAGCATGGGAATGTTTGCATCCAAATTTTCGCTTCAGATTACGGAAGTTTACAACAGCCTGAAAATATTGCAGCGCGAAGGTTATCTCGAATTGACCGATGAACTGGACAACCCGTCGAAAGTGTATTTTCAGGTCAATCGCGACGATCTTTATAAATTTCAGGTTGCCAACTCCGATTTCGACGGATTTGTGAAACTGCTTTTGCGCTCGTACACCGGCTTGTTTACCAATTATGTTTCGATCGATGAGCAATTGCTGGCCAAACGTGCCAATATTTCTTCTGAATTGGTTTATGAGTTTTTAACCCGGCTAAGAACCCAGAAAGTTATCGATTACATTCCTCAACAGAAAACGCCGTTTATCATTTTCTCCAAGGAACGAATTGATCCTGAACGCATCAAAATCAGCAAGGAAAACTACGACGACCGCAAACGCGATTACCTGAACCGGATTGAGGCCATGATACATTATGCATCATCTAGTCACAAATGCCGCAGCCAGTTGTTGCTTCAGTATTTCGGTGAAACGGAGTCGGTACGATGCGGAAAGTGTGATGTCTGCATGGCCCGGAACGAATTAAATGTTAGCAAGTACGAATTTGACAACATCAGCGAACAAATTAAAAAGGTAATGGTACAGCCCTGCTTTTACGAAGAATTGCTTCAGAAAATTGAAGGAAATTCGGATAATGTGGTAAAGATCGTTCGATGGTTGCTTGAAAACGAAAAGATCGTTTACAGGGTCGATAACCGGATGGAATGGAGAAAATGATTTGACAATTCGGCAATTGAATGATTTGAAAATTCAACCATTTAATTTCAGATGAAACGAAAATCGAATCTGATTATGATTTAACAATACATTCCTTAACTTAGGCAAAAAAAATCAATGATTTCATTAAGTCAGGATCTTCAGGAAAAGAAAAACTCATTGGCCGAGTTTGAGAGCATTACAGTTCGGGTTTTAGAATATCTGCCCAATGTACTTAGCGAATTTAAGGTGAAAAATGGGTATAAAATTCACTCTTCTCAAATTGCAGGGACTATCAAATATGTTAGGCCGATTAATCAAAGGCTTTTTATCTATTCCCCAGAAGACTTTAAAACAAAATTAAATGATTTTAGAACTGTAATTGAAAAATTAAAAACCAAGCATGACGATTGGGAGTGTTGGGAGAAAGAATTAATTGATAGCGTTTTATATACAATCCAACAATCAATTGGAGCTGGATTTGATTTATTGGCAAATCCAAATAGTGCAAGAAAACACGTTGGGAACCGATTTGAAGAACTAATAAAAGCCATTTTTACAGAAATCGGCATTGCCAATAAAAGAACCGTTCTTCAAATTCCTTATAAAACAGACGAAGGCGAAAAGACGTATAAGTGTGAAAACGATCTGATTCTTTCGCCTTATAGTAAGGTTAAATCAACCGGCAAACATCTTGACGAACATGAAATTGTGGTTTCTGTAAAGACAACTTCAAAGGATAGAATGGGTAAAATGTTTATCGACAAAATTTTACTTGAACGATTTGTCGAACATGACCAAAAAGTAATCGGAATTTTCCTGAATGATGTTCAGCGAAAGGAGAACAATAACATAAGTTTTACGCTGGTTTCAGGTTTATTTATGGTCTATTCCAAATTTCTGACTGAACTTGAAGGTGTATACTATCTTGACCCTCCTCCAAATGCATTGAAAGAACCGTTTAATAAATATATGAAGCCATTTTCTGAATTGGTAACCAAGGATCTTTGGAAATTATTCTCCTCTTAATTTTGATCTTCGCTTTTGAGAATCTTCTTCATCTTTACAAGTTAAAATTCTCTTGATATGACTTTTGTCTGACAATCTATTTTTTATGACCGAGCAATATTCATCTTCTAATTCAGTTCCGATCCAACGTCTTTTATAAGCTTCGGCTACTGCATAAGTGGTGCCGGAACCACCAAAAGGATCAAGAATTAAACTGTTCTGATTTGAAGAGGAAAGAATTATTTTTCTCAATAACTCAACTGGCTTTTGCGTTAAATGGCTTGTTCTTTCCCACGATCCATTAGAAATGGTTGGAATCTCGAACACATCTTTAGGCTTAGCTCCCAGTGGATTAGGAGTCCACTCATAATTAGTTTTTTTTCCATTCGAAAACTGTGAAGTTTCGGCTTGCCCTCGTTCAGGGTATTTAAGTGTATGTTCATTGTATGGAATTCTTACCTCATCAATGTTGAAGATAAAATCCTTGCTCTTTCTCAGATGCAAAATACTTTCATGAGACCGGCCCCAATCATTTCCCAAATTACCTTTATTCCGATAAAACCAAACCAACCATTTGCATCCCTGGAATAAACTTGAAGCACTCCATTTTAAATCTGCCAGAATTTCGGAAAAACCACAAACATAAAGCGAACCTGTTTTTTTTAGTACACGGTGCGCTTCTTTTATCCATTCCATGCTCCAGTCAACATATTCTTTCTGAGAAGAGAAAGTATCCCATTCGGCCTTTTTAATATTGTATGGAGGATCAGCAAAAATCAGATCAACAGACTCATTTTCTATAGTTTTTAAGAATTCAATTGCATCGTGTTGGTACAACTTTCCATATTTTGTCTCAAAAAATGGCTCTATATCCAAGGACAATAAATCCGGACTGGAATACATCAGTTCAAGCTGCAAGTCTTCTACCAATGACAATACACTGCTTTCAGGATAAACTCTGTAATTGTTTATTGGGTGGCGAACACTCTCAAATTTCTTTGATTTGTCCCAGCGTCTTAATGTTTCGCTGCTAACGCCCAAAAGCTTTGCCGCTTCACCAACTTTTACGAATTTTTCCATGATTAGAATTTAGTCAAACCTTACACAAGGTTACACAGCAAATATACACATTGAATTTAAAAAAGAGATTAAAGCCAAATAAAAGTGTGAAAAAAGATTCCAAAATTTGATCATTCAATGACTACAGAATGGCCACCGAATGACCATCAATGACTCATTTTACCCGAAGCTTTGCCATTAAATCCTTCCATAAACCATCTGAACAAAAAATCTTTGTACTTTTGCAGCATATTTATAGAACACTTTTCATGAGAGAAGAAGAATTGAACAGTATTGCCTATTCAAAAAATGTAATTGAATTTATTACCGTAGCCAACGAATTCTGCAGCTTTCTGGAACGATCGGAAAGCCTCGAAACTCCTGATTTTCTGGGACGTTTACAAAAAATACTTCCACTTTTATATTTGAAAGCCAGCTTGTTGCCCGAGTTTGAATTCGAGGCTGAAGATGGGTTGGAAAAATTTGTAACTGAAATGGATTACAGTATTATCCTACAGAAAATTCTTCGCCACACGGGAGCTAACGATGATTACCAGGAAGTTTTTCTATCCGGAATGCAGTTCAGCGAATCGGCCCTGACGGCAAGCATTTCTGAAAATGTGGCAGATATCTATCAGGAAATGAAAGATTTGGTGATGTCGTTTCGTATGATGAATGATGAAGTGATGGAACAGGCTGTCTGGGAATGCAAAAATAACTTTTCTCAATTGTGGGGGCAAGCACTGGTAAACTGTTTGCGTGCGATACACAACCTCATTTATGCTGAAAACACACAGGATGAACAGGATTCTGTAAAAAAGCAAAAATCAGAATCAAAAAATACAAACCGAAAACCTGATTGGTTGAACGACCGGTTTTCGAATCAGGGAGAATAAGAATGAATTACAAAGAAAGCATTGATAAGGAAGAATTGGCCGAACTGCCACTGATACAGTTTGAAGGTGAGATAATGTTGGTGGAGTCGAAAGAAACCTACTTAATTTCGATCGAATATCTGGCACGTCAAAAAGTGTTGGGATTTGATACTGAAACCAAACCGGCTTTTAAAAAAGGAGTTGTGTACGAAGTGGCATTGTTGCAACTGGCTACCAAAGACCGTGCTTTTTTATTCCGGTTAAATAAAATTGGTTTGCCAAATGGACTTAAAAGTATTCTTGAGAACCCTGAAATTGGAAAAATTGGCGTTGCAATTCGCGACGACATCAAAGGACTACAGAAGCTAAATCACTTTAAACCAGGCGGATTTATTGAACTTCAGGATCACGTTAAAGACTACGGAATTCAGGATTTCAGCCTTAAAAAATTATCGGCCATCGTGTTGGGCTACCGAATTTCGAAAGCACAACGCGTCACCAACTGGGAAGCGGGTGAACTTTCGGAAGCTCAGCAAATTTACGCCGCCACTGATGCATGGATTTCACATCGCATTTACGAATCACTCAATCAGCAATAAACATGACAGAAAAATATAGCCGGGTTGTACTGAAATCAGGCAAGGAACAATCACTGCAACGCTTTCATCCCTGGATATTTTCAGGAGCAATTCATGAAATCATCGGCAAGGTTGAAGAAGGGGATGTGGT
>CAMDGL010000081.1 GCA_945897845.1 Chitinophaga pinensis
TAAAAATACAAGCAGCTTTCGGTGAGCTGCTTTTTTACTTTCAGGAAAAATGGATGAAAAATATTTGACTGTCGGGCAAAGGTTGGTACAATGTGTTAAAATCTCACTTCCGCAGGGAACAAAAACTGCAATCTGGTTGCTGAAGTTGACCATTCCGGTTACGTTCGCCGTGTTTCTGCTCGATTTTTTCGGCATCCTGAATGTAATTGCCGGATGGATTGCTCCCTTGTTTAAATTGATCGGATTGTCGGGACAGGCATCCATTGTGCTGATCACAAGCTTTTTTACCAATATTTATTCTGTAATTGCGGTTATGACCACGCTCGGAATAGGGCAGCGGGAAGGTACGATTCTGGCGGTGATGTGCCTGATTTCTCATGCATTGATTGTGGAAACTGCCATTCAGAAACGGACAGGATCAACACCATGGCGAATGGTTTTAACGCGTATATCAGCCAGTTTTATCGCTGCATGGGGACTGAATTTATTCCTTCCGGGTGAAATGGATGTTGCGAATGACAATTTTATCAGAGAGACAAAATCTTTTTTACCGGCGCTGATAAATTGGTTGACAGATATGTCGGTCACCACTGTCAAAATTATAGTCCTGGTAAATCTTCTGCTCATAGTCCAGCGAATACTGAATGAATTCGGACTGATCAAATGGATTCTGAAACCGTTTATTCCTTTGTTGCGCATTATGGGATTGCCTGCCAATACCGGATTTTTATGGATGATTGCCAATACTTTGGGCCTTTCGTACGGAGGCGCTATCATGATAAGTGAGTCGGAAGAAGGTAAACTTAGCAAGGAGGATGCCGATTTGCTGAACCACCACATTGCTGTTTCACACTCTCAACTGGAAGATCCGCTGCTATTTGTGGCAGTGGGTTATCCTATATTTATCCTGATTTGGCCACGAGTGCTGCTTGCCATTGTTTTTGTCTGGATAAGGCGATTTGAAATTTGGATCAAAACAAAAAGGGCATAAAAAAACAAGTTTCAAAAGTTATTTTTCACTTTTGAAACTTGTTTGAAAGCTTTATATATTTTCAGGAAAGATTATTGTCCCTGCATTCGTTTTGCCCGTTCTTCTGCCTGCTGTTTACGGAAGGCATCCAGTTTTACGCCTTGCTCAGGTGTTAAAACTTCCTTCAATTTTTTATCTGTTTCGGCAGTCATTTTGTTTCGTTCTTCACGCATTTTGTCCCGATCCATTTCACCACCGGCTTCACGCATTTTAGCCCATGATTCCGACTGTTTTTTTTGTGCCTCGGTTACAATCGGTGTAATTTTGGCAACCTCTTCTTTTGATAAACCTAAAGCAGTGGTAAGACCTTCAATCTCTCTTTGTAGCCGTGCAGCAGGATCTCGTTGCTGGGCAAAACCGGAACTCATCACTAAAGTAACCACGAAAATAAACATCAATAGTTTTTTCATAATCATAGATTTAAGATTTTTTGGTTAGACTCTGCTCATTGTGATTGGTTTAACCTGATTGCCAATAAAAAAATCCCCTCCGAAAACCATTTTCGAAGGGGATCACACACAAACAAATCACTTAACCAACTTATTTTATTTCAAGTAATTTTCCTTTTAGATTTACTCTTCCTGTCACAGTTTCGGTTGTTTCTGCATTTGTTGAACCTGTAAATCCGGGTTGTTCGCCGCCTACTGCAATCGTAAACCAGCCGGGCTCAACTACCAGTTTGTCTTTGTCGTTAATCATCGAAAGCTGGCGTGGTTCAAGGGTGAATTGAACCGTTTGTGATTCACCTTTTTTTAGTGAAATTCGTTTGAAACCTTCCAGCTGGCGGATTGGACGGGGGCTTGAGGCTTTTTCGTCAGTAAGGTAAAGTTGCACCACTTCTTCACCATCGCGGTCGCCGGTATTGGTAACTTTAACCGCCACATTGATTTTATCGCCCACTTTTGTTTCAGTAGGAAAACTTAAATCAGAATATTTGAAATTGGTATAACTTAATCCAAATCCAAAGGGATAAAGCGGTGCCTGGCGGAAATAGCGATAAGTGCGGCCTTCCATGTCGTAATTTTCGAAGGCAGGCAACTGCTCAACCGATTTATAATAAGTAACAGGCAAACGTCCTGCCGGATTATAATCTCCAAAGATTACATCGGCAACGGCATTTCCTCCCTGTTGTCCGGGATACCCGGCAGTCAGGATGGCGTCCATATTTTCGGCAGCATAATTGATCGAAAGAGCGCTTCCGTTTATGAGCACCAAAACAATTGGTTTTCCGGTTGCCTTCAACGCTTCCATCAGGTCGCTCTGTGTTTTTGGCAGGTTGAGGTGAGTTCTGTCGCCGCCTTTAAAACCGTCCACCTGAATGGGCATTTCTTCGCCTTCCAGCCTTTGGTTCAAACCAAGCACCAATACCACGACGTCCGACTTTTTTGCTGCTTCAACAGCTTGTGCCAGCATATTTGGTTGTGGAGTTGCCCACAACAATTTAGCATCACCGTCGCCATGATAATTGCGGTAATCGAAAACCAGTTTGTAGCGTTTTCCGGCTTCAAGTTTTAATTCTTTTGAACCATGAAAGGCATGATGTTCATTCTTCCCGCCAAGAAGCTCCTTGTCGTCGTAATAAATTTTAAATGAAGGCATGCTCCAGCCACCAATTTCATAGTCGCCGGTTTGAGGTACTTTCAAATAAGTTGTCCAACGGATTCCGAAATCATCAACCGGCATACGCGGATCAGGAGAGCCTGATTCCCAGTAAAAATCAATGTTGTCGTCGATACGGGTAAAAAGTGGTTTGCCTTCGAGCTTGTTGTTGGCAAAATATTCACCAAATGCACCCTGTTTTCCGTCTTCCGTTTCCAGATAAACGGATGGAATCGGAACCAGTTTCGAAATGCCGTCGGCCAGTTCGCTTCCTTGTGCATAAATCACTTCAGTTTGCGGCGCTACTTTGTTTTTGATGCCTTGCAGCACGGTGATTGGATTCGACGGAATTCCGTTGTAGTTGCCCCACAGCGATTCAACCTCGTCAGCATTTGGCCCAACAACTGCAACGCGTGTCAGATTTTTCTTCAGTGGCAATGTTTTACTGGCATTTTTAAGCAAAACAATACTTTTCTGAGCGGCTACTCGCGCCAGATAATCGTTGGCCGGATTGTTATTTACTGAAAAAGGAATTTGCGCATAAGGATTTTTCTCGTCAGGATCGAACATGCCAAGTTTAAAGCGGGCAGTCATCAGTCTTGCTACTGAAACATCGAGATCTTTTTCTGTGAGTAATCCCCGTTTCACAGCTTCAGGCAAAGCCTTGTATGTGTCGCCACATTCAAGATCAGTTCCTCGCAATACAGCAAGAGCAGCAGCTTCAGCTTCATCTTTTGCAATTTTATGGTATTTCCAGATATCGGAAATGGCCCAGCAGTCGCTTACAATGTAACCCTGAAAACCCCATTCGTTGCGTAAAATTCCTGACAGTTCGGTACTGGCGCAACATGCTTCACCACGAAAACGGTTGTACGCGCCCATAATGGAATATACATCGCCATCAACCACCAATGTGCGGAAGGCGGGCAAATAGGTTTCGCGAAAATCGCGTTCGCTGATGTTTGCGTCAAATTCGTGGCGCAATGGTTCCGGCCCTGAATGTACTGCGAAATGTTTGGCAGTTGCCACTACTTTCAGGTAATTCGGATCGTCGCCCTGTAACCCTTTCACAAACTGAAGGCCCATTTGTCCGGTCAGATACGGATCTTCTCCATAGGTTTCGTGGCCACGGCCCCAGCGTGGATCGCGGAAAATATTGATGTTGGGCGACCAAAAAGTCAAACCCTGGTAAATTTTCCGAAGTCCTTGACGTGCAAATTCGTGGTGTTTGGCGCGTGCTTCGTCTGAAATTGCATTGGCCACCTCATGGATCAGATCAGTATCCCACGATGCTGCAATAGAGATCGACTGAGGAAATACAGTTGCATAACCGGCCCGTGCAACACCGTGTAAACATTCGTTCCACCAGTTGTATTCGTGAACTCCGAGCCGTTCGATAGACGGCGATTGATAACGCATTTGCTCGATTTTCTCCTGAAGGGTCATTTCAGAAAGCAGACTTTCAACCCGTTCCTGGGTGGATAAACTGGTATTCTGAAATTGGAATTTGGTTTGCGAAACTGCCAGCATTGGCAGGGCAATAAGTAAAAGTATATACGACAGCTGTTTCATAAATGGTATGATTAATTGTACTGGTCTGGTCTGGTCTGCAAATGTATAAAATGAAAAGAAAAAAGCAAATTATTAACCCACTAAATCCCCCACAGGGGGGACTTAGTGGCCCTGCAAGTAATATAGAAATTCGCTTTAAAGTTGAAATGTTCAGAATCTTCGTTGCCTAAACTCCCTTCCCTTTTTTTTGGGGAAGGGTTGGGGATGGGGCTTATCCTATCCCGTAATCTTCGCCGGAAGCCCTTTAACCAAAACCGGTTTTTCGTTGTGTTTTTTAGGCATAAACATGTCTTTATAAGTCAATCCGAGTTTTTCCTTCATTTCGAAACAATAATCAATCGTGCCGAGATCGGCTCCGGTATTGTTGGTGCCAAAGGAAAATTTCACACCAGCTTCTTTGGCTTTCCTGAGTATTTTCTCTGTCGGAATTTTATACCGTGCGTTGATTTCAAGTGCGACGCCATTATCGGCCAAAACTTTTACAAAGCGGTCGATGCGCGCATCCGTCCATAGTTCATCGTATTTGGCGGCAATCACGGCTGGTAGGAAGGTTGGATTTACATGAATGTCAACTGGCTCCTGCGAAATTACACTTTCAATTTTGCCCACCAGTTCGTCCATGAATTTTTGTTCATCATCAACAAAAGCTTCTTCAGGCATCCAGAGGCGCATACGACGTCCTTTGTGGTCGGTCCATGTCATGCCGTCGGTAAATACGTAATCGAATTTGGCAACAGCTTCCGGCGAAAATAAAGTTACCCACTCGCGGCCTTCAGCCTGCATTCCCCTGAAAATTGGTTTCGACTTAACTGTGTCCATATATGCAGCCAGTGATGCGTCGTCGGTTACCGGAAATTTCAATCCGCAATTGGGTGCAATGCCATAATTGATGCCCAGTTTTACCGAGTTTTCACAGGCCTGATCAATGGTCAGACCGCCTTTGAGGTGAACATGGAAATCGATCAGTGGAAAATTTTCGAGCATCAGTTTGGTCACTTTGTCGTCCCATTCCTTCGAAACCAGCAGTTCTGATTTTTCGGCTTTTTGCAGCGGTTTAACCTGAATGCTTTTGAAATACACCTTGCTTTGTTCGTCATGACATTGCAGAGCGATTCGTCCGTTACTGAATACTTTCAGTTTGTCATTTTTCGGGCGGTAAGGTTCGTCTGGCTGAATGTAATCAACCACTTTTGTGCCGTTTACAAATACTTCGCAACGGTTCTCAACTACTTTAAATGAAAGTTCAAACCATTCACCGTCGTTTACCGTGCTGTAATAAACATTGCGGATTCCATAGATACTGCCTGTTTTTTTTAACTCATGAAAATCGCCGGGACGTTCGTATGAATTGTTTATCTGAACTTCGTAGCCTCGCAACAGAGGCCCGTAGGGTTGTTCCTGTGTATGAAAAACAATTCCGGAGTTGCTGCTGTGATCAGTTTTAACCATGGCTTTTAACTCGAAATTGCGAAAAACGCCTTTTTTAAAATCACCTGTGTAAAACAAATGACTGATTGGGCCATTTACGACCAACAATCCATCTTCAACCTTAAATGATTCGGGATTTTCGTTGGCTGACCAACCTGACAAGTCTTTGCCATTGAAAAGTTCGGTCCACTGAGGTTCTTTTTCCTGACATGCTGCAAAGAGCAGAATACTTAAAATGATGATCAGATTGGTTTTGATTTTTTTCATGGTGGTTTGGTTTTTTGAATGTAAGCAAAGGTAAAAATCTTAACTGTAAACAGGACTGCCTGCCTTCAAAGTTTTTACAGAACTGGGATTGCCGGTGGATTGGATTTTTTTTATAGTTAATGTAGACTGAAATGTTTATCTTATAATTCATTTTCATACTTTTGAAACCATTAACGTACTGATTTTTCAATGTAAAGTGAGCTGAAATAGGCTTTCCAAGTTAATTTCTTAAAAATAAGTGTATGAAACTCATGGGGGTCTGTGTGATTTTTCTCTTTGCAGCTGGTTCGCATCTTTTGGTGGCACAGGAACCTGTGGTTAAAGCACCATCTGCACGTCAGATTATTGGTCTTATGCAATCTCATCTTAATTGCCAATGGAGCAAGGAAACAGTCGATACATTCAAATCTGGAAATCCTGATGATGTTGTTACCGGAATCGCAGTGGGTATGTTTGCCAATATATCAATGCTGCGTAAGGCTGTTGAAAACCATTGCAACCTGGTCATTGTTCACGAACCAACTTTTTACAATCATCTGGATAATACTGAATCGCTGCAGGATGATCCTGTCTATCTGAAAAAAGCAGCCTATATCAACGAGCATAAACTAATCATTTTCAGGTTTCACGACCATTGGCACCAAACTGTTCCCGATGGAATTTATGTGGGAATGGTTGACAAACTGGGCTGGAAAGCAAATCAGGCGGACGAATCGATGAAGTTCTTCAAATTCGAAGAACAAACTGTTGGCAGCTTTGCCCAAAAGCTTCAGAAAAAGTTACAGGGAAGCCAGTTACGTATTGTGGGTGATCCGCAGATGCGTTTTACCAATGTTGCTCTGGCTGTTGGCGCCCCCGGCTCACAATCACACCGCGGTTTACTGAACGATCGATCAACGGAGGTATTGGTTGCCGGTGAAGCCTCTGAATGGGAAACCTACGAATATGTACTCGATGCTTCGATGTTGGGAATGAAAAAGGCCGCCATTTTCACCGGCCACATACCTTCGGAAGAAGCCGGAATGGAATATTGTGCTACCTGGCTGAAAACATTTGTCAAAGACATTCCTGTTATTTACCTTGAAAACGGATCTGCCTACTGGTCGGTTCGGAACACCCCAAAACCATAAACCCGGAACGTATGATAAAGGCAATTATCTTCGACATGGATGGAGTACTTGTTGACAGCGAACCATTCCACATTGAAATTGAAAAACAACAATTTCTGCTGAACCAGATTTCGATTTCGGACGAAGAACACCATCAATTTATGGGCACGGCTTCGGATGTAATGTGGAGGGAAATTGCAGGGCGACATACCCTAAATATTCCGGTAGAACAGCTCGTTGAGCAAAATAAAACTGAAAGTATCCGGTATTTTACTGCATTAATAGAAATTCCGGTGATGCCCGGACTTGTTGACCTTCTGGAAAAACTCACCACCCAAAACTATCCGATGGCGGTCGCTTCTTCTTCTTTTCCTGAGATCATTGAAATCATTCTAGAAAAAACAGGTCTTCGGAAGTATTTTCAGGTGGTGGTCAGCAGTCAGGAAGCAGGTAAAAGCAAACCAGAACCAGATGTATTTTTACTTGCCGCCCGGAAATTAGGAATACCTGCCAAAGATTGTGTGGTTATTGAAGATTCCGCAAATGGCATCAAAGCCGCTCAGTCTGCAGGAATGAGCTGTATAGCCTATCAGGGGCCCGGTGCAAATCCGCAGAGCCAAAAAGAGGCGGATGCTGTGGTGCGGAGCTACACACAATTGGAAATGATGTTATAATCCTTCAATATCCCAAATCTTTCCCTTTCCTGATTGCCGGTAAACCGTACTGCATCCACGGAGGCATTTGTTCTCTTTTCAGGTAATGATCGAAAAATTGTTTCATTCGTATGGTCAAATCCATTCGGTTCGCCCAGCTTTCGGCTTTCAGGTTATGCTCTTCATTGTTGTAAGTCAGCATCCAAACCGGTTTGTTCATACGGCGCATAGCTGTAAACAATTCGATTCCCTGATACCACGGAACAGCGCCGTCGTTGTCGTTGTGCATGATGAGCAGCGGTGTTTTTATTTTCGGTACATAAAACAACGGAGAGTTTTCGATGTATTGCAGCGGTTTATCCCACAAAGTACCACCAATACGGCTTTGATTGCGTTCATATTGAAACATTCGGTTTAATCCGGATTCCCAGCGAATTCCGCCATAGGCGCTGGTCATGTTGCTAACCGGAGCACCTGCCATGGCTGCGGTAAACATGTTTGTTTGGGTTATGAGCCATGCTACCTGATATCCACCCCAGCTTTGGCCCTGAATACCAATTTTATTACGATCGATAAACGGCGACATACTTGCAACAAACTGGGTTCCGCTAACCACGGCATCAAAGGCTGACTGGCCCGGATAACCTTCGTCGTAGGTGATATCAGGAACAAAAACAATGTAATCGTTGCTGGCATAATAGGTCCGGTTTACGGTTGATCGGGTGGGTGAGGGAGTTGTATAGGTATGCAGGTTATCGGCATTGCGTTCGTAAAAATAAACTACCATTGGGTATTTCCGTTCAAGGTCAATGGTTTCGGGAAAATAAAGCAATCCTTCAAGCGGTTTTCCGGAGAAAGAATCCCAGTGAACCAAACGGACAGCTGGCCAAACGAACGATTTTTGCTGTGGATTGGAATCAGAAAGCCTGCGGCGATTTTCAAATAAATGGCTGCCGGTCCACACATCAGGCGATTCGCTGATATTTTCGCGTGTCCAGATCAGCACCTCCGCATTCTTGGCTTTTGCCAGTTTCTCGAATTTGTAATCTTCCATCAGTAACATTCGGGGTTCGGTGTAACTGCGGAAATCGGCACTGAAAAAACCTCCTGATTTGGTTCGTTCGTCGAAAGCTGAAACAATGACCGGTTTATTGGTGTCGATAAATTCCTCTTCCGGATTCAATTTTTGGTAGCGAAATTTCAGGAAATTCTTTCTGCCGTAGTTTCGGGTGGCACACATGGGTACTTTGGTGCCCTCCAGATCCACTCGCCAGATATCGTAACGATCGTACAAAAACACCGTTTTGTCGTTTTCCGACCAGCCGGCGATTCCGTATGCGTTCGGATCTGCCGGCATGTCCCAGCGTTCGTCGAAAAACGCGACTGGAATTTTGGAACTCAGATCCATTGTTTCTTTCGAATCGATATTTGTTGAACGCGAGTAGTAAGTGCTGTCTGCCGGATCGTACCAAATAACGTAATTTCCTCCCGGTGATAATGAAACCAGCGATTTATCCTGAACAATTATGCTTTTTATTCCGGTTTCCACATCAACCAGGTAATAATCGGCGTTTGATTTGCCCGACCAGGAAGATTCCAATTTATACGGCGATGGATCGATACCCAGCGCAAAACGGCCATTCCCTTTCTGAATGGTTTTCACATCGCGAACAACCGGGTCACCCAACTGAATAAATTTGTCTTTTTCGATGAAGTAAACTGCTGAGTAGGTTCGCTTCTTTTCCTTTTCCAGATTGATTTTTTGCTCTGGCTGCAACTCTTTGTCTTTCCATGACCAAATGTCGAGCACCGGTTTTTCATCTTCCAAAAGGGTGTCTTTGGGCTCGGCTTGCGGTTTTCGGTTTGTTCCGAAGAAAATACGCTGGCCATTATCTGAAAAAGAAAGATCTGTAAATTCCGAAGGAGACCAGCCAAGAGGCATTCCGGTTCCATCGGGAGCAGCAACAGATTTAGGTTCGCCGGTAGTGAGCGATCCGTAGTATAAACTGAAGACTTTTTCCTTGATCGTATCCGTAGAAAACAAGAATCCATATTTGCCACCCTGCTGGTCGGAAGTGATCTTTTTCGCTGTACCAATCTTATTAAATAGGATATATGGTTTTCTTTTATCGGTGTCAAAAACCACTATTTCGGCCCGATCGAGCGAATCTTTGGTTTGGCGGATAAAAGTAACGCTGTGCCCGAGCGGTGCATAATAGTATTCGGTTACATTCTGAAAACAAACCGTATCACCGGAAGCTGCATGAAACAGAACCAACTGATATCTGGTGTCGACCGGTGTTTCACTGTTTTTTTTCGCTTTCGGATTATCCGTTTTTTTCGCCTTTTTCATGTCGGTAAGAAAAGCGACCCACCGTGCATTCTCTTTCGGAATTGAATATTGTTTCAGGTTGGGGAATGCGTAAGCTTTGTGCCGCCTGTTAACCAGTACTCCCAAACTGTCTTTGGGCATTTCCTCCTTTTTAAGCTTTTTCTTTTTTGCATTCCTGATTGAGTCTTCGGGCTGTTTGATTTTATAAACGATAAAGTCAGATTCAGGAGAGAACCGGGCATCAAAACCCCTGCTGATGGTATCCGCTTTTTTACCATCGGTCGATTTTACGATAAGGTTACCATCGCCTTTTTGCGGGTTTAGCTCGAAAGCAGCCAGTTTTCCATCGTTCGAAACAATGGGTTTGTTCAACACTTTCCATGCGGCAAAGTCGTCTATCGAAAGTGGTTTTTTATCTGTTTTCTGGGCATTCAGATTCAGTGTAAAGGAAAAAGTGCAAATCAGAAATATTAAACCGGCTTGTTTCATAAAAGATCTTTCAAAGTTGGATTTCAAAGATAACATTTGAACTGTTGTTTAGATTGCAGTTGTCAAACATTAAAACAGGTCAGAAGGGTTTTACCATTAAGGGAATGAGGCAACTTTTATTGCAACCAGTGTCCGGCTTAAGTGCTGCAACCGTTTCTGTTTTTTTCTATCTTTGGTGAAGCAATCAAAATTATATGAGAACGAATTTAATTCTTAAAAAGATAAGCAAATCGATCCATTCCAATGATCCTCATGCGGAAGCTATTCTCTTTGGTTCACGGGCAAGGGGTGACCACGGAGATGATTCCGACTGGGATATTCTTATTCTTGTTGATAATGATAGAGTTACAAATGAAATTGAGGATAAATTCAGGGACGAATTGTATTCGATTGAATTGGAATCCGGACAAATTATTTCGACATTTATTTATTCAAAGGACTACTGGAAAAATAGTCTAAAGTATTCTCCTTTATACAAAAATGTAATAAGAGAAGGCATTAGCATATGAGTATTGAAAATCGTGAAGAGTATATTAATTACCGGTTTCAACGGGCAATTGAATCATACGAAGAAGCTTTGATATTGGCGGACAACAAGCGATGGAATGCTGTTGTTAACAGGTTGTATTATTCTTGTTTTTATGCTGTAGTAGCGCTTCTGCTCAAAAATAGTATTGAGACACAAACTCATGATGGTGCCAGAACTCAATTTGGACTCAATTTCGTTAAACCCGGAATAATTGAAACCAAATATGGAAAACTATTCTCCAAGCTTTTTGATTACAGACAAAAAGGAGATTACGGAGATTTGTTTGATTATGATGAAACATTGGTTTCTCCTTTGATCATTCAGGTGAAAGAATTTATTGAGGAGCTGAAAAAAGTAGTTTTAGGGTAAACTTTAATCAATCCTTTTTTCTTTATAAATCCAGCCATTCCTTAAATCCCGGCACTTTGTCGCGGCTCACAATGATGCTTTCCTCGTTAGGTTTTTTCAATTTGATTTTCAGGCGGCTGTTTGAATATACAACAATGTCGGCAATTGACTGATTGCTAAGTATGTATTTTCGGTTGATGCGGAAGAACTTTTGCTCATCAACCATTTCCGAAATTCGGTCGAGCGAATAATCAACCAGATAGGTTCTGAAATCGGCGGTACACAGGTAGGTCGCTTTTTCGAGGCTGTAAAAAAAGAGAATGTCCTCCACCGGAATGGATTTCAGATGTTCGCCAACTTTAATCACAAACCGGGTTTTGTACTGTTTTCTGATCATTTCCTTCACCTTGTTCAGCAACTCAATGGTAATGGGTGGAGCTGACTGAACATTGCTGATTTGCCGGCTGAATTTCAGGAAAGCGGCTTCCAGTTCGTTATATGCAATTGGCTTCAGCAGGTAATCAACACTGTTTACCTTGAAAGCTTTTATGGCATATTCTTCATAAGCCGTGGTGAAAATCACGGGACAAGGAACTTTCACGCGTTCAAAAATCTCGAAGCTCAGGCCATCAGCCAGCTGAATATCCATAAAAGCCAGATCGGGCGCGGGATGTTGCTGAAACCAATCAGCAGCGCCACTTACCGAATCAATTACTGCCAGAATCGAAATTTGCGAATCAAACTTCAGGATTAGCTGCCGTAGCCAATCGGCAGCCGGTTTTTCGTCTTCGATGATGAGTACTTTGTACATGGTTCAATCGGTTAAAAGAGGAATACTTACCCGAAAACGCTCTAAATTGAAAGTGATAGACATACTCCTGTCAGTAAAAAATTTATAACGATCACTGAT